>CAUZTE010000057.1:0-7627 GCA_963582565.1 Dehalococcoidia bacterium
CCTCTATGGACGAAGAGCACAACCTGGACACCATCCTGATTGAAGACAGCCTGCCCTGGGCGCTTACGCAACTCCGGCAGAGGCTTCCGCAGATGGTGACGCATGCTGGCTATCCCGAGGTAGCTGGCGCTATCCAAAACACCGCTGTTGCAACGGGTCTGGACGAGGTAGAGGCGTTCTTCCAGAAGGAATCAGCCGCTCAATCTGCCTAAACCATGTTGTCCTGAACCGTTGAAATACACGCCCGCTGGTATCCGCAGGGATAATAGGTGCAGGCCTAGTCCTGCCTAGGGTTGTACGTTGAGCACGTCTTTGCGGACGTTGGCCATGAACCGCCACGTTACGCCCGCATCATCGCTGCGATAGAGAATGTAGCCGTCGGTCTCCGCGTATACGATATTCGGGTCGGACGGCGCAAAAACAATCTCCCGGATTGCTACAGGGGCGGTGAACACCACGCTGACGTTCTGGAATGCGTTGGTGGTACGGCGTATCTCGTTGAACCCACCGAAGACGATCAATGACGAATCAACGGGCGATACCGCTACGGGGCCGTTCACCTGGACTATGGCGCTCTCCGACCACGTCTCACCAGCGCCCCGCGATATCCATCCAAAGTAGGTACCACCCTCGTTAGCGTACATGGTCTGGCCATCCGAGGAGACGGTGAAGCTGCCTATGTGTTTGTGTCGCAACTGATCGCCAAAGTTCTGCCATGTCTTACCACTGTCTGTGCTGCGGATGAACCCGATGTTCAAGCTGAGGTCATCGTAGTTCTTGCCGAAGGTGATGAAGGTCGGCGGGCTGGTAGGAACGACGGTCATTATGAGGTAGCCGTTCTGTTGGTCGTTCTCCCCTACCGGAACATACTGCCATGACTCTCCTGCATCCTCAGTGCGATATATTCCGCCGTTGAAATAGCCACCGTTGGGGCCGGTGTACGACGCCTCTCCACCCTCCATACCAGCAACAGCCACATCTGGGTTTACAGGGTCGATTCGTACGGATGTCGCCCGGGTTGTCTCAAAGCCACAGTTCAGTTGCTTCCAGTTCTGCCCGCCGTCCTCGCTCCTGTAGATGCCCGCATGCACGGTCGGAGCAGTCCCAAGGACTGGCCCCGGCGAGTCGAGGGTCGCTGCCATGATGATGTCTGGGTTACTAAGCGAGATATCGATGTCCCATATCTCGGAATATAAACCCGTGTCCGACCGTAACCCGGCACGCAATCGCGTCCACGTTTGGTCGCCGTCGTCGCTCCTGACGAAGCCGTTGCGCTCCGTGCCAAGGACGGCAATTTCCGGGTCCGTGGGGTGGACAGTCAGGGATTTGAACACGCTGTCGTTGCCCGGCCTTGCAGGTCCCGGAGGCCCTGAGATGATCGGCGTCTCGTGGGTATCCCTGCAGGTCTCCGGTGCTGGAGTCGGAGGCACTGGCGTACTTGGTGGGAGCGGCGTTGGTATCGGAGCAAAGAATGTGGGAGTCGCCAGCGTGCGTGTCGGTGTTGGCGGTGCCAATATGGGTATCAAAGCCGCTATCGGAGTGGGTGCCGACGTGGTAGTGGGTCTTGGGGCTGGTACATGAGTGGCCGTGGGTAGCGGAGCAATGGTTGGTGTAGGCACAGCCGTGAGGCCGGGTATCGTTGTCTGGGTAGGTGCCGCAGCGGGCAGCGTTTGAGCTTCCTGTGTCTCCTGGCTACCGCACGATGCAATCGCCAGTACGACCACGCTTACAATACTCGCCGCCCACGCACTACGTCCCATAGATGAAGTGTAGCTACGACTCCCATGAGGGACAAGGGTGGCTACACCTAGAGTCTTCGCAGCCCCTTGGCAAACACCAGGCTCACCCCCGCCAGGGCGAACAGCAAGCCACCGTTGAGCGAAAGCGCCACGGCGAGCCCCGCCGCACCGGCAATGTAACCAGTCTGCAAGTTGCCGAAGGGGCCGAAGCCGACTGCCACTTGCCATGCACCGGCGGCTCGACCGCGTTGTTCGTTGGGCACCACGGACTGCATCAATCCCTGGGACAACACGTCTGTGATCGCCATAGTTGCGTTCACAACCACAATGGCTGCAAGAACCATCAAGAGGGAATTGGATTGGCCAAGCCACACCAGACCAGCACCAAACACAAGCAGCGTCACTAGGAACACCAGACCCCTGCGCCGGATCTCGCCAGCAATTGCCAGTACGACTACCGCACCCATGCCACCTACGGCTCCGACCGACTGGATGAGCCCGAGGCCGTCCGCCCCCAGGCCTAACACATCGCGGGCAATGCTGGGCATCAGTGCCATGGTGGAGAAGCCAAGGATCTCAATCCCGCCGGTCAACAGCACAAGCAAAGCTAGTGAAGGGTTTGTCCTCACCTCTACCGCGAACTCCTTCAGGTTGTTCAGAACGGACTCTCTTGCAGATGTGACCAGCCTCTCTCTCGATTTAATGAACAAGACAGAGAGCAACGTCGCCGCATGTGCAACGGTGATAACGCCGTACGCCGTAGCGGGATCGGTAGCATCGAGGATTGCCCCTATCCCGACTGCACCTGCTATCCCACCGAGTCGCTGGGCCAATATGTTGATGGACAGCCCACTGACCATGTCCCTTGCACCGACGATGTCATAGGTCATGCTCTGACGCAGCGTCCTCACCCCGGTCCACCAGGTGCCTAACAATAGGTTCAGGAGGAGAAGAGGCCAGAGGTCCAGCCAATCGAGTTGTAGAAGCACGGCTGTAGCTAGCGTTGTGACGAACAGCGCTATTACAGTACCCACAAGCAGGAGCTTCCGGTCGAACCTATCGGCAACAGCGCCGAAGGGGATGCCAAAGATGAGGCTTGGGGCCTGTCGCAGTCCGATGGCGAGGCCGACCATGAATGAGGAGTCGGTGAGTTCAAGCACCAGCCAGCCGAGGACGACCATCTCGCCCAGGAACGTTATCCCGCCAACGATCGCTGAAGCGCTTAAGGCTCGAAAATCAGGAATCGACAGGGTACGAATAGCACCGATGCTGTGTGTACTCATACGGCCCTGATCTGTTGGTTCTTCTTCCTGCACAGCGGTTCCTAACAATGAGTGGGTTGGGAAAACGGGGTGATACCATGTAGGATGTGCCTTTACGGTGCCCAAGGGATACTAGCACATGTGATAGCTACGGGAGGGTGTGATGGCTGAAACAGGACTAGTGCTCAAGGATACCCTAATAGCCCAACCGACAACGGGTATCGCCTTTGAAGTGAAGCAGGGGCAGGTGCTCCGCGTAGTGCTTGTCGAAGGGCCACAGGTCGTCGACTTCGATGTGTTCAACAGCGACAACCTGAAGGAGCGCTTCAGCTCCTCCGTCACTCGATCAAACGAGGGTGCCCACCTGACGAAGGGCCACACCCTCACCTCCATCCCACCCTATTTGAACCCCATGTTCACCATCACCGACGATACCGTAGCTCATAAGGCCAACCTCAAAGGCGCTATATCCCATGACCTATTGTTTGGTAGGTGTAATTGGCGGGTCCGCAAAGAGGCGTACAACTCGGACTCCAACGGGTGTCAGGAGAACATCGCGGGGGTGATAGCCAAGTACGGGCTGGAGCCGGAGGACGTACACGACCCGCTGAACATCTTCATGACCACGACGTTGAACGAAGCCGAAAAGCCCATCTTCATAGACCCGGATGCCGTAACTGGTGATTATCTGGAACTTCATGCAGAGATGAACTGCCTGGTGGCCGCGTCAATATGTCCGGGGCGTTCAAGCGGGCCGGTTCCCCACATCGTTCACTTTGAGATCTACGAACGGGCTTAGTCGGCCTTCCAGGCAACCAACTTGCTGGGAGTCAGTACGAGGATGACGCTCACGCCATCCTTGTTATGTTCTGCGACAAAAGCCGTCCCTTGATCTAACCCCTTGTATCGAGTTGCCAGTGACATGGCGATCGCTTTAACGTCAACTTCACTCACGGTGACAGTGCCCTCCACGGTGACGTATCTATACGGCTCGTCCTCTGCGGAGATTGAAAGAACAACGCGTGGGTCAGCAGCAATGTTCTTGAACCGGCGCGTTGACCGGCTTGTCCATACCAGGAAACGGTCATCTCGAAACTCGAACCAGATGGGAGCGGCTTGCGGAGAGCCATCGGATTGCAGCGTGACCAGGTGGCCGAATCGAGGCTCGTCGAGGAAAGCCCGCATCTCCTGCTCAGACATCCTGCCCATTGCCATGACCTCCTGCCGAGTTGCTGCGTTGAATCGACCAACATGGTAGCATGGCGTCTCCATTGAACACCGCCAAGGAGAACCTAATGACTACAGGATTAAAACCGCACCAACTCTCAGCCGCACAAGCCGCTGCAGCCATACGCTCAGGTGACCTGTCTCCGGTGACGCTGGTGGAAGACCTTCTCCGCCGCATCGACGAGCTGGAGCCCATGCTTCAAGCATGGGTGACCGTTGACCGTGAGGGCGCGCTGGCAACGGCCAGGGCTTCTGAGATAGAGCTTGAGAAGTCGGGGCCGCGCGGGCCTCTTCATGGCGTTCCTGTAGGCCTGAAGGACATCTTCTATACCGCCGGGATCAAGACCACCGCAGGATCACCGCTCTATACCGATTTTGTGCCGGAGTATGACGCTACGTCTGTGGCCAAGTTCCGACAGGCCGGGGCCATCGTGTTGGGCAAGACCGTCACTACGGAGTTCGCGGACGGAGACCCGTCACCCACGTTCAACCCCTGGAACCTGGAACACACACCCGGCGGCTCAAGCAGCGGATCGGGGGCGGCCATCGCTGCCGGCATGGTCCCTATCGCCACAGGCTCCCAGACCGTCGGCTCAACACTTCGGCCAGCGGCATACAACGGCATCGTTGGTCTGAAGCCAACGTTGGGGCTCATCAGTACCTACGGCGTGGTTCCTGTCAGCTTCTCCACAGACACCGTGGGCATCATGGTACGCACGGTTGAGGACGCAGCCCTGACGCTGGACGCCCTTGCAGGCTACGACTCAAAGAACCCGGCCTCGGTCAACGTGCCCGTGGGTCAGTACCACGCTGCGGTGTATCGTCGACAATCACCGCCACGTATCGGCCTACTGAAGGACTACTTCTACGAGCGGGCTGATGAAGAGGTTCGCAGCCACACTGACGCAGTTGCACAGAAGCTGGCAGCAGCCGGGGCCATCGTGGAAGAGGTCGCCCTGCCGGAGGGCTTCGCGAAGAGCGTTGAGGACATCGGGAACGTTGCCTGGGCTGAGACTGCTGCCTTCCATCAGGAGGCATACGCCCACCATCGTGAGGACTACGGCCCGGTGATAGGCAGTCGCATCGAACGCGCAATGGGTTCGTCGCCGATCCCCTACATCCTGGCGCAACAGGGCAGAGGGGTGCTTCAGGCCGCAATGGAACCGCTCTATGCCAAGTACGATATTCTGCTCAGCCCGTGCACCCCCGGCCCGGCTCCCAAGGACCGCACGACCACAGGGCAGACGTTCTTCCAAGCTCCGTGGACGTGGATTGCATGCCCGACGATCGGGGTGCCAAGCGGACTGGCAGCGAACGGGATGCCTCTGGCGATTCAGCTAGCAGCAGGGCCGTTTGACGAAGAGCGGTTGCTTGGAGCAGCGGCGTGGTGCGAGCGTGTGCTGGATGTGCACCTGACACCCATGAACCCGAACCAGGGCTAGCCCTGGACCCAAGCTTACGGGGTGATGAGACGGCAATCGTGTAGCACAAATGCGATGGTTGGTCAGGGGCTATGGATCTACTTAGCGGGTAGCGATAGGGTGAAGTTCAGGCCGCGTTGTAGCCAGCTTTCAAGGTCGTCGTCGGACTCCAGGCCTTCTTGCCCCACGTAGACCATGCCCTTCATGGCTTTCCCGGTAAAGTCCATGGGTCTGGCATGGGGTTGAGCAAGTGCATCGGCGTGGCCCTCAGCGCCCACACGCACCATCATGTCGTCCTGCAGGATGCCACAGCACATGTTGCCCTGCACCATGAAGCAAAGCCCACCGAACATCTTCTTCTCGACGACATCCAACTCATCCGCGCGGTCTTCCAGCAACTCCCGGACGCGCTGGGCCAGTCCCTCATCATAAGCCATGACGTTCACCGTCCTTATGTGGAACCTTTGATTCAACCTCAGAAAGACTCTTGGCAAGAAACGCTCGTTCTGCAGCGTTCGTGGAAAGCGCTAGCGCCCGCTTGTAGGCTTCCGCTGCCTCACCAAACCGCACAGTTCTCCACAATAGGTCGGCGCGACTAGAGTGGAACCACCGATATTCTTGCAGGGGATCAGACACCTCTGTTCCATCCATGATTGCGAGTCCCGCTTCGGGGCCATCAGCCATCGCAACGGCAACGGCCCGGTTCAACTCCACCACAGGCGAAGGGTTGGCGGTTGCCAGCAGACCGTATAACGCCGCGATGGCTTTCCAGTCGGTCTGTTCCGGCGTTTCTGCTTCAGCGTGAGTCGCTGCGACAGCCGCCTGAATCACGTATGGACCGGGGTTACCTATTCGTATGGTTCTTTGGAGCAGCGTTGCACCTTCCGTAATAGCTTCTCTGTCCCAAAGAGAGCGGTCTTGATCCTGCAGAAGGATCGGAGCGCCCTCAGGCGATAGCCGTGCCGCGCGTCGAGAGTGCTACAAGAGCATAAGCGCCAGCAGCCCAGCCACCTCGGCCTCATCTGGCATGAGTTCCGCCAACACCCGGCCTAGACGTAGGGCTTCACCACACAGGTCATAGCGAACGAGCCCCTCACCCGTTGTGGCTGAATACCCTTCGTTGAAAACCAAGTACACCACAGCCAGCACTGCGGGCAGCCGCTCAGGCAGCAGGTGGTCCGGGGGCACCTGATAGGGGATGCGGGCATCGTGGATCTTGCGTTTGGCACGCACCAAGCGTTGGGCCAGCGTGGGCTCAGGCACAAGGAAGGCGCTAGCTATCTCCAGTGTCGTCAAACCGCCCAGCGTTCTCAACGTCAACGCCACCTGAGCTTCCAGGTTGAGGGCGGGATGACAGCATGTGAAAATCAAACGGAGACGGTCGTCCTCCAGAGCCGTTTCTGTCTCGTCACCAAACATCCCAGGCTCCTCATCATCCAAAGCTTGTCGGTCGGCTAACACAACGTATTTCTCAGTGCGAGAGCGTTCCCTGCGCAACTGATCAACTGCTTTGTGCTTGGCAGCGGTGGTAATCCATGCAGCGGGATTATTCGGAACGCCGTCATTCCCCCAACGCGCCAGAGCCACGGTAAATGCATCCTGAATCGCTTCCTCGGCCAGGTCGAAGCCACCATACGCGCGGATCAACGAAGCGACGACGCGCCCGTATTCGCGGCGGAAGACCTCTTCTACCGATTCCCTTACACTAACCATTGGGGACTATTCTCCACTGAGATTGTTCTTGTGCGATGCGCGCCGGACACACCATGACGCACATCGCACGACCATTTACGCTACGGAGCGTTAAAATCCATGATCGGTCTCACCTCAACGGCGCCGCCGCCAGGAAGATGCGGCATCTTAGATGCCCATTCAACTGCTTCATCTAGGTTTTCTGCATCAATCATGTAATACCCCCCAAGTTGCTCTTTGGTCTCAGCGAATGGGCCATCAGAAATGATGGTTTTGCTTTGAGCAA
>CAUZTE010000058.1:0-7502 GCA_963582565.1 Dehalococcoidia bacterium
CTTAAGACGGGAAGGCCTCGCCCCGTAGAGATTGAGATTCCGCCTGACACGCTGAGCGAGGAGGGAGACATCGATCTCCTTGAACCAGCGATCCACCCCAAGATGGTGCCCCGGGCCAGTAGCATTTCGGAGGCGGCCAAGCTTATCGCTGATGCAGACGGCAAGGTGGTCATTTGGGCCGGTGGTGGCGCTGACTCTCCCGAAGCTGCCGCAGCTTTGACGCAACTCGCTGAACATCTCCAGGCGCCGGTAATCACCACTGCAGAAGGCAAGGGCGCAATCTCAGATCGGCATTACCTATCGATGGGAGTCCCAAGGGCGCAGGACCCAAAGATGCGTAAGGTCATCCAGGACCATCCGCTTGTACTGGCCGTGGGAACCCGAATGGCCACCGCCAACCTTCCAGAGGGACACCAAGTCATCCAAATCGATATCGATGCTGAGGAGATAGGGCGCAACTACAAAAAGAACACCCTTGCCGTCCAAGGAGACGCCAGCCAATCCCTGGAGGCTCTGCACAAAGCGACTTCAGAGCTATTCAATCAACGTGATAGCCACAAGGAAGAGTTTGAGGCGTTCCGCAACGATCGCTATGACACTTCGACCATCCAACAACCTCAGGGTGGGTACACGTTGGCAATCCGGGCAGCCATGCCCGACGACGGCATTCTGGTTTCCGGCATGACGCAGATCGGTTATTTCAGCCGTGCTCACTTCCATACCTACCACCCTCGCACGTACATCACATCGTCATACTCAGGGAACCTGGGGTACGCATATCCAACGGCACTCGGCGCCAAGGTTGCTCAGCCGGACAAGGCTGTTGTCTGCGTGTCAGGCGATGGCGGCTTCATGTTCAACTCCCAGGAATTGGCCACAGCCGCGCAGTACGGTATCAATGTGGTGGTCATCGTGTTTAACGACAACGCCTTCGGAAACGTCTACCGCGAACAGATGACAAGATTCAAAGGACGTCCGATAGGCTCTGAACTCCAAAACCCTGACTTCGTGAAGCTCGCGGAAGCCCATGGCGTGCGCGGCATACTGGCAGAGGGCCCAGATGCTCTAGAGGCTGCACTGAAAGAGGCCCTGGCGGCAAATGCCCCAGTCCTCATTGAAGTACCTGTAGAGATGATGGAGTCATCGTTCTAATCAAGGGCGAAACTCATTAAAAGGAGCAAATCATGGCAGATATAACACTTATTGGCTCAGGGTTTCCGATTCCTGCGAAGAACAGGTTTGGGTCTTCAATGGTGGTGCAGGTAGGGAAAGACCAGATCATGTTCGATTGTGGCCCTGGAACCACATACAAGATGGTGCAAGCCGGCATCTCGCCACTTAATGTGAACCACCTCGTCTTCACCCACCATCACTTCGATCACGATGCCGACTAAGGGTGCTTCACCATGACTCGCTGGAACATGGGCAACAACTCCGCACCACCGCTGGAAGTGCTGGGCCCTGACCTCACGACACATATCACTGACCTTCTCTTCAAGGAGGACGGCGGCGTCTTTTCTTACGACTTCAAAGCGCGCATCAACCATCCAATGAGCACCCATAGCTACGTTGAGCGGGGGTTCCCCCTGCCAAGAAAGCCTCCAGAGGTCAACGCCAAGGATATTGGCCCTGGCAAAATACTCACCGGCGGTAGCTGGGAAATCACGGCGGAACCGGCGATCCATGCCCAGCCGTACCTGGACTCCCTGGCCTATCGTCTCGACAGCGATGAAGGCTCTATCGTCATCTCCGGCGACACTGGTCCGTGTGAGGCCGTCACCAAGCTGGCAAAGGGCGCTGATGTACTACTTCACAACTGCACCGGGTTCCAGGATGGTATGGATGGCACGCCGATTGGAGAGACGAACACTGGCACAAAGGGTGCTGCACTCGTGGCTGCGGAAGCAGGAGTGAAAACGCTGGTGATGGTTCACGCCACAGAGGCGTTCTCACCTCCAGGGATGGCAGAGAAAGCAATCGCAGAGGTTGCAGAGATATTCAAAGGGAAAATCATTCTAGGTACGGAGTTGATGAGGTTCCCTGTCCGCTAAGCACCTTGCTTGGACAGGTTCGCTGAATCAGCTATTGATAGCTTCCATGATGGCGTTTGCCGCATGAGCGGAGTCATGCAGCCACGGGCTATCAGCCATCGCTACGTCGCGTCGCATGATTTGCCCTGCCAACTCCTGACACGCCTCGTCGTCCGTCTCCACAAGGGGATTGCCTGCGAAAAGCTCCCCCGCCCTTGGATTGCCGGTATCATGGCCGCTATCCACGATGACGGCATCCAGCCAATCCGTCAGGCCGGTGTACCGCAGAACCTCGTTCAGGAAGTCGGAAAGCTTGTACCCCTCGGTCTCGCCCGGCTTGGTGACCAGGTTTCCAACGAATATCCGCTTTGCGTCAGAGGACTGAATCGCCGTGGCGATACCATCGACCAAAAGGTTAGGAATCACGCTGGTGTACAGATCACCCGGGCCAATGACGATTGCATCTGCTTCAAGGAGTGCAGACACTGCCTTCTCGGTCGCAGTCGCGGGTTCAGACAAGTAAACTCGCTCCACCCCAACGGGGCTGTGGCCTCGCAAATCAATGCTCGCCTCTCCTACCAATGTCTGGCCATCTTTCAGCAACGCGCAGAGGTTCACATAGTCTGACGTCACTGGCAGGACGGCTCCTCGAATGCCCATCATCGATCCCAGTCGTTCAACGGCCTCCTCAAGGTCACCTCGTTCCAGCAAGAGTGCCAGCAGAGTGAGGTTTCCAAGGGTATGCCCTTCCAGAGAGGACTCCCCTCTGAAGCGATACTCAGACAAGGAACCAAGCGCATCATCATCGGTCAGGGCAGCCAGTGCACGTCTGATATCGCCCAGAGCCGGAACGTTGAACTCCTGGCGCAAACGGCCAGAGCTGCCACCGCTGTCCATGGTAGTGACGATGGCAGTAAGGTCCACGGGGTGGCCTTTCAAGCCGCGAAGGATGGCTGGGCAGCCTGTTCCTCCACCAATAACAACAACTTTGGGGCGAGGGTCGGGCATATGGCTCCTTTGGGTTGAGGGAAATGTCAGCATCGCACACGTTGCGATCTTGTCCATTGAGAGTAGCCGTTAGCTACGCAGGCGGTCAAGGCGCCATAGTCAGTATCATTCGTTGACTGGGACTGTACGCCGCACTATAGTGAATGCAACGCTCATGTACGGGTACGACACTCCGGTTGACTGCCCGATGTGAGGGTTTCTGTTTCCACCGACTATTACTACACAAGGGTGACGCTTTATGGCGCAGACGGCAGTACAGGATAGCCCTGCAAAAGTCGAATCAGACCATCGTCTGCTGATACTTGTAGCCGTAGTCGTGGGCCACGCAGTTAAGCACGTATTCAACGCAGGTTCCATGCTCATCCTCCCAGAACTCAAGACGAGCTTGGGCCTCACAAACACCGGCATTGGGACATTGACCACCACTCGTAACATATTCGGCGGTCTTATCAACCTGCCTGCCGGATTTATCTCGGACAGGTACGCCGGTCAATGGGCCTTAGTATTGGGCCTCACTTTGATCAGTGTGGGCGGATCCATGTTCCTACTGGGATTCGCCCAGAACTACTGGATGGCGATGGTTGCCTTGATCTTGTTGAGCGTAACCATTACCTTCTGGCATCCGCCCGCAATCGCAGCGCTGTCTGCTCGGTACGCCGACCGCAAGGGCTTCGCCATCGCCATGCACGGTATGGGTGGCAGCATCGGCGAGGCTGTAGGCCCCATACTGACAGGCTTCCTCATTGGATTCATGCTATGGCGCACGGTACTCCAGCTGAGCTTTATACCCGCCGTTGTTGTTGGGATAGGTATTTACATTCTGCTCCGTAATATCCCTGCACGATCAGGGAACACCACGGCCAAGGATTACTTCAGTGGAGTCAAAGACGCGCTGAGAAACAAACGACTCATCCTGGTCCTGGCGACTACGGCATTCTTCAGCGGCTCTCAGATAGCCATCATGAGCTTCCTGCCCATCTACGCCAGGGAAGACCTGGCGTTGAGCACCGGAGCTACTGGAGCGTTGGTCTCCCTGCTCCAGGTGGCAGGAATCGGCTCCCAGCCTGTTCTGGGGCATTTCTCTGATCAATTCGGAAGACGCATCGTGTTGCTAATCGGCTTCGGCGGACTGTCCCTAGGATCCGCCATGCTCTACTTCACCGGCAATGGCCCATTGTTCTATTTGGCCATACCCCTCACCGGATTGTTTCTCTTCCCAATGATGTCTATTCTTCTTGCCGCCGCTATGGACGTTGTCGGCGATGGCGTGCAAGGCACTACGGTATCGCTGGTCTTCGGCGTTGCAATCATCCTGGCCGCGGGCTCCGGCTGGCTGGCAGGGCGCATTGCTGATGTCTATGGCGTGGACGCCGTGTTCCTCTACGCCGCATTCCCAGCCGGGATCGCATTCGCACTCACCCTTATTGGTGGCAGCGCCAAGATACCCATAAAGAGCGCAGTCTAACCGGGTCTAATCAAAGTATCCTAGTCTGAAAGTAACGAGGCCTCGTATGGCTAACCAGGGGACAGGTATCCCAAAGACCATAGAAATACAACACGATGATGTCAGCATCATCTGGGACGACGGCCACACCAGTACTTACCCCCATCGGTATCTCCGCCTTGAATGTCATTGCGCCTCATGCGTTGGCGAGTGGCCGAACAAGGGTGACTTGGATCCCGAAACCATCCCCATGGATGTGTACGCCATGGAGTATCAGACCATTGGCCGCTACGCCGTGCAATTCCTCTGGAGCGATGGCCACTACACAGGACTGTATCCTTACGATGGCCTACGGAAGGCTTGCCCCTGCCCTGAATGCACTGCATCAAAACAGCAGGCCTAACCGGCAACCACAGCCCAAGGTCTGCTCCTCGTATTGCTACCTGCCTTAGTTCGATTTACCTCCGACTCTGAACCTTCTACAATTCCTGGCCTTGCCTCCGTGTGTACAATGCCCTCCACACGGCTGCTCAGCAGCCACACAAACAAAGGGGAGGGGACACGATGAAGGTTACGCGATTCAGCGGACTGAACGTCAATGCAGCAGACTTTGATACCACGGTCAAGTTCTACGAAGACATCTTGGGAGCCACAGTGAACGTCAGGCACCAGGTCGCCGGCGTAGACGTTGCACGAATGAGCCTTGGGGGAGTAGGTATCGGCCTCTTTGATGCGTCCGATGGGGATAGGCCCGGCGTCCCGCACCATACCTTCGTCATGGAGTGGGGTGAGGACATGGACGCTACCATCAAGACCCTTGAAGCGCGAGGTGCAACAATCGAGGGGACGAGACAACACGGAGACGGCCCAGGGTACTCCGTCTACGTGAACGACCCAAGTGGCAACCGCATCGAACTCTCCACAGACCCCTCTTAGCACCTCGGTAATCCCAGAAAAAAGGAAGACCCCCGTCCCAATTGGGACGGGGGTCTTCTCCATATCCTTGGTGACTAGCTCTTGGCTAGACTCCCCTTACCTGGTTCCGATGATGTTCCACATGTGTGTGTAGGTACCGGAAACCGTGCCAGGGAAGACCCAATCGTCCACGACTTCCGGGTTGTATACAACGTGGACGGGCACCCAGAAAAGCGGAATTGACAGGAACTCATCATAAATTACGTCCGTGGCCTCCTGGAGCCACCGGTTCTGAACTGCGAGGTCCAGCGAAGTTCGTGCATTCTGGAATAATCTTTCTACATCGTAGTTCTCGGCACCACCACCCCGTGGAGAAGAGGTGTGGTGGCCCAACCGGAGAGCCAGGATGGGTGGTGCGATCAACACACCCAAGGTGACATGGTTGTCCAACTGTAGTTTGCGTGACAGCCCTGACCGCTGGGCGCGATCCATGGTGAGATAGTTCACCTTAATCCCAATGTCCTCCCACATAGCACCCACAGATTCAACCACATCTTCCCCACCGGAGTACTGGGTAACCGTGATAAGGAATAAATTCGTTTCCACTGGGTTTTTGGGGCCGTACCCGGAATCTGCTAAGAGCGATCGCGCTGCAGCCGGGTCAAAACCGTACTTGTCATCAAACTCAGTTGCCCACCTGGCGTTGTAGCCACCATGGGACTCAGCAACATGGATGGCGGTCATCTTCTGGCCCAAGTTGAAGAAAAATGCCGTATTGAGTTCATCACGATTAATGGCCTTATTGAGTGCATGTCGTACATTCTTATCCATAAGGGGGCTATCCGGATACAGGAACCCAGAACTGGGATCACTGGCATCCTTTAAGTACACACCTTGCATCTGCATGAAGGTGCGCATGGTGTTCACTTTTCCTGTGATAATTTTCATTCCCGCGCGAAGTGCCGCAGGTTCATCGTCGAAGGGAATGGTAGTTAGGTGAACCTCGCCGGCCAACAGTGCTGCGTTTCTTGTGGAGCTCTCTGACAGCCATCTAATCTCGATCTCTTCGAAATCGCCAGGGATGCGCCAGTGGTCGTCCACCTTCGTGTGGATGATGTTCTGTTCCTGGCTTCTGGACTTGAAAACGTAAGGGCCCGTGCCGTTCACGGGTCTGTCAGCAAGGACGCCTGCTTCCAGGGTATCGGCGTCAGCTCGACTGCTGATTTCCATGCCGCCCACCTGGTTTGCGATGAAGTCCAACGCGTCAGCGTCAGGCTCTTCCCATCGGAAGACGATTTCATGATCGTTGACTACTTCTGGTGTGGCTCGACGCATCAGCGAGCGGATGCTGCTAGTTGAGGTCTCATGAATGATGTCCTCTCGGGTCCACATCACATCATCAGCAACCATGACGCCAGCCTCATTGCCGTCCATATCGTGGAATGGGATGTTCTCTTCAAGGATGAAGCGGATTCCTGCGCCGTTGGGCTCAATGGTCCAACTCTTTGCCAAGCCCGGAATATGAGCTCGGGTATTTGGGTCCGTGTCCATCAGATACTCATATATTGGTTTGAGCGGGAACACAGAAGTAGAACCCAGGTTCCTGAATGAATTGCTTAGGGCGCTCGGGGGAATCAGGCCCAACACAACCCGATCATTCTTCGGCCTAGAGGCCATGACCGGAGCCGTTGCAGGCGCTGGGGCCGCCGGAACCGCTGTGGCGTCTGGAGTCGTTAGGTTACCTGTCATAGGCGCTACCGGTTCCACGGTTGGGACCGTAGCCGCCGGGGCCGAATTGTCGTCGCCATCACTGGAGCAGGCTGCAAGGACGGCTACTGCCGCCAGTGCTGCGACCAGCAACAACATTCTCTTGCCAGAAAATAAACCGGTCATTCTACCCTCCCTTGGTTGTGTATACGTATGGAGACTGCTCCCCATATTTCGTATTTCATGCACCACTGTATGTTGGGAACAGAGGTTAAAGCCAGTAATCTCTATCTGTCAAGGCTTGTGACTCAAATAGCTCGCTATACATTCGTTTCATATCTGGCCAAGTTGCTTTACAAGCATTTTCTATTTGGCCATAGGGAACATTACAGAGTAGC
>CAUZTE010000059.1:0-7458 GCA_963582565.1 Dehalococcoidia bacterium
TTTCTTAAACATGTGGCGCCACTCCCCCAACGGTATTTTCAGTTCCGCGAGTATAATAGACACCGTAACAGAAGCTACTCTAGCCGCTCTCCATGCCTTGTTAATACCAGACTGCCTCATCCTTATGCCGTGTTTATGTGTTCACAGTAGGGTGAATGAGTACACCGCTACCCAGGAGCATTGGAAACCGGGGTTGAAAGGTATTTCCGGTGTGCGTGGAGGGGAAGATGAACTGGTTGGATATTGGATTAGTGGTGCTTGTTGGCATTAGCACCATTGTGGGGATGCGAATCGGCCTAATCAGCGCAACCCTGACTGTTGTTGGTCTGTTCATTGGGTTGTCCGTGGCCGGTCAGGTCACCGCAGAGGCACGGGCCATGTTTGATGCCTCTGTTTCAGACAACACCATCTTTACCATTGTTTCTTACACTGCCGTAATCGTGATATCACTCATTCTCTCTCGCGTTATCGCAAGAGTGACAAAGTCTATTCTCAAGGTGCTGACCTTGGGCATGTCCGGAATGATGGACAAACTTGGTGGTGTGGCGCTGGGAGCTGCTTCTGGAGTCGCCATCGCAGCCCTGGTTGTTGTCGGCGGTGCCAAAATCGCATATGACTTTGACGCGGAGGATCTTCAGGCCCAACTTCCTTCACAGGCTGCAGAACATATATCGAATGATCGGTTGGCTACCGTGGAGGACTCCCTTGGGAGGATAGGGGGCATTCTGGAGGAGTCACAAGCCGCGGTTATCTTGATGAATGTAACCGATGTGTTGCCAGAGAGCACATTGGATATGGTGCCCGGGGATTTCCGTTTGGTACTGGACATCATGAAAGAAAAGGGTATTGGAAAGGACGGCGTATCCATCCTTTCACCACCTTAGGCCAGGGGGTAGGCTCTTCAGGTCTACGGTCTTGCATGTCTGAACGCCCAGGTGGTAACACGTACCTTGGCGTTCAGTTTTGCGTGTCATTAGGGGCGGAACCTAGATGGCTAGCAACTGGTTCTCCCAACAGGACTTGGGTTGGGAATCACCATCAAACCACACCATGTACTGCTGCGGGTAATCTGGGCCCCGGGTGGGGTCAAACATTGTGACCACCTGAAAGATGGCCCCTTCACGGTCAAAAAGTATTGACGATGGGCTGGGATCCGTTGCATCCCGGTTGACCTTGATCCGTTGTTCTTCAGAGAACTTCGCCATGAACGGCCTCCTTGGCTTTCCTGTACTGTTTATGCCTTTTCCAAAGAGGCTTCCGGTACTACATAAGTGCGGTTCGGCTCATCATCGAACTTCACCAGCAATCCCTGATCACGAGGGGCGGGCTCCACCACCACGGCGGCTCGTCCGGTCCAGCTGTCCGGAAGCTCACCAATCGCTTCTTTGATTTTCACCTTTTGACCTGCATTGTATGCTGCCATTGCATTCCTCCATGTATAAGCGTTTTGGAGAACTCTACACAACGGCATGGGTCTCCACAAGGGCCATCCGAGAACAATCTAGGATTCCCTGCGTCGAAGTCGGGGGAGGACGAGGTGTTAGGCGATATTGCCAAAATCGCAACATCGCATTTTCGTCGCTATATGACTGGCTGGGCCCATGTTGAAGGGCGAATGGCACTATACATAGCCACGACCCGCAAGCGATACTTCGACAAATCAAGTCGATAGTTGAAAGGAGAACGTTGTGAAATACATCGTGCAAATAGAGATAGACCCGGAAATTGGTTCAGAGCTTGAAGAGGATCCTGAATTGATGCAGTCATTCCTGGGTACATGGCAAGCACTCAAGCCCATAGGCATGTACTTTTCCATGACCCGTCGTGCCGCAACCATCATTGTGGACGTTCCTAACGAGGATGGGATGTTTGAGGCGGTTCACCAAACCTGGGAGGTTACTCGGAGCTATCCTGAAATATGGCCCGTTGCGGAAATGTCTGAGTTTGGTTCATTGATGCAGCGTATAGCCAAGGCCTAGCAGTAGTCGATCCCCCATAACCTAAGCAAAACAGGGCCTCCAACTGGAGGCCCTGTTTTTTAGTGGTTGGAAAGACCTGGTTCGTTAGCCTGCGGGCTGGGCTGTAAATACCTGGACGGCTATCTTGCCATCCTTCATGACCAGGGTATCTGAGCCCAGGGTGAGAAAGCCTTCTACGGTAAAATTGATGTATGCAACATCTCCCACAATTTCCTGCTTTACCATCTTGAATGCGGCCAGAAACTCGGGCGTCACGCCTTTGAGCATGGCGTCAAAGAAAGTACGTATCTCTGCTATTCCGGTGTACGTTTTTTCCGTTGTGATCAATACGGAACTTTCCACATAATCTGACATGAGTGCATCCAGATCCTTTGTTGCAAATGACTCCATGTGGTGGCCCAGTATGGCCTCTGTCTGCGATGAGTTGGTGGTCATAGGTCTCTCCTCTTGGTGTTTTATTTCCTAACCATTCTACGTAAATATTTGATGCAGTAGCAAGCCTTTGGGTGCAGTTGCCACCCCCCCAATACTTGACACAAATGCCTCGCGAAAATAGGCTTGGTGCGTCACAAGATTTATGGGTTGAAGCAAGGTATAGGGGGAGGAGAATCATGGCAATCGCACTATCTCACGGGGGCGCTACACAGTACGCCTCGTCAGAGCGGTCACAAGAACTGCTGGTGGGTACGAAAGAGGGCGTGGCTATCCTGCAACAGGACGCAGCGGGCTTATGGAAGCTGACCGAGCGGACGCTACCTGACCTGCACATCAGCTCCATCATCATGCCACCCAAGACTGACCTGATCTTTGCCGGGGCTTTCCATGGCTCCATCCACGCCAGCGCAGACGGCGGTAGGACGTGGGAGCGTTGCGACTCCGGCCTGACCCAGGACGATGTGTTCAGCATGGCCTGGGTGGAGCGCGACGGCGGTGTCCGCCTCTACGCAGGCACAGAGCCCGCCTATCTTTTTTTCAGCGACGACTTCGGTGGAAGCTGGACTGAGCTGCCAGGTATTCGGGACGTGGAGAGTGTTCCAAATTGGTCGTTCCCAGCGCCACCCCACGTGGCACACACCAAGAACATCACCTTTGATCCGGCCAACCCGGACATTATGCTGGTCAGCGTGGAGCAGGGCGGCCTGTTGAAGAGCATCGATGGCGGACACACTTTTGGCGATCTTGAGGGGTTCCACAACGATGTACACCGTATCCTTGTCCATCCGGAAGACTCTAAGCGCATCTACATGACGGGTGGAGACGGCGTGTACGTTAGCCTTGATGGCGGTGTGACGTGGGATCATCGCACCAATACGACCGACAACATAGGCGGGTATCCGGACACGCTGGTGCTGCATCCGCGGCAGCCTGACCTGATGTTCATCGGTGCTGCACACAGCAACCCTGGGACATGGCAAACCAGCCACTACGCTGGGGCCAAGATCTCCCGCAGCAACGACGCCGGGAAGTCATGGAACCAGGTGAAGAGCGGACTGCCGGACGACCTGCAGGGAAGCATTGAGGCCATGTGTCTGGAAGACCACGGAGATTCCTTCTCCATCTTCTTCGGCACCACCTCAGGAGAGGTGTTCTCCAGCCAGGACGGCGGAGAGACCTGGAGACTTATCGTTGAAGGCCTGACGCCTATTTCTAAGGGTGGACACTATCGGGCGTTGACCACAGCCTAGCTTTTACTAGAGATTGAAAAAAGAAAAGGCCCCAAGTGGGGCCTTTTCTTTTTGTGTTTTTGTTCTAACCTGCTCAACGTATGAATGGAGCGCTCAATTTCATGGGTATGAACGCTGTAATTCTGTCAGGGCGTGTGGAGCCAGGGCATCGCCCTGGTGGGCTAGGCGGAGGCGATTTCCGCTTCGACCGGGTCTTCATACACGCCGGGGCTGGTCTCGCGGAGCCGGAGCAGAAACACCAGCGCCGGAACCATCAGCGCCATGCCAAAGATTCCAAGGACCGACATCCCCAGGTATTCAACCACCACGCCGCCCACAAGGGGCATGCTGATGGCTGCTGCCGCCGTAAACGTATCGTTGGCGCCTATGACGCGACCTCGCTCGGAGGGACTTGTGGTGTCGGCGTACAGAGCGGTTGCTGCAATGTTGACGCATGACCAGCCAAGCCCCACCAGGAACGTCCCCGTGGTTATGACCGCGTATGTTGACGTTGCTACCACAAACCATGACCCGGCCGATGCTAGCACCAGACCAAGTAGCATCACGTTCCGCCTACCTACCCTGTCCGTTAGCTTTCCCAGCGGGAGTGAGAGGCCGAACATGCCCATGACGTGAATGGCCACCGATAGCGAAATGGCGGACAGCGAGAAGTCGTGCCTGCGCAATGCCAGAGCGGTCATGGTCATCATCATGTTCATGTTGCCCTGCACGCAGAACATGGCGACGAAGGCGGCCAACTTTGGGTAGTGGTTGAGGAAGTGGAGGATGCCCACTTTGCCTGTCTGCCGTTGTTGTATTTCCGGCGCAACGTAATCGGGATAGTAATCGCCCAAATTTGCTGCGATCTCCTTGGGGTCCGGCCGGACGCGCATCACCATCGCCAGGCTGATGAGAACGGCGACCGGCACGAAGAACCATGCCAGGGCGATGGCCTCTATATCCACCCTATCCGCAACCGCTTCAGCCGTTCTGATGAGTATAGGTCCGATCATGGCGCCTACAAGAGAACCCGTCAGAACGTAGCCAAGCCCTTCAGCGCGTCTGTTTGGCGGGAACATGTCCGCTGCCGCCACACGGAGTTGCTGCACCGCGCCGGTTCCCAACCCCATGACTAGGATGCCAAGGAGGAAAACCGGGAAGTACTCAAGCATGGCTGCAACACCGGTGATGGATGCCCCTAGCCCCACCAGTACGAGCCCAAGGATGACGCCCGCTTTCCTGCCATACGTGTCCGTGAGCCTGCCGATTGGGTAGGCGATGATCAATCGGCTGAGCCCTGTGATGCTAGTACCGATGCCAGCCAGGGCAGCTGAACCAATCATCTGGGTGACCAATAGAGGCGCCAATGTAGGTACCATCTGGCCGCCTGCGCCAGTGAAGGCCTGGGAGGATGCCAGATACATGGTGTTTCGCTTAATAAGCGGCGGGATCGGGGTTTTGGTTTTACTCTTTGCCACGTTGACTCCTGTTACGCCGGTGCCTGTGTCTTTGGATACGTTTCCGCGTCAAAGGATGCACCGTTCAGCGTGAACGAATCCTCGATGGGCACGCCTACACTGACGGTATTGCCAATCATGCAGGCTTTGCGAGCGTTTCGTATCACCTTTGCCACAAGGGCGGGATCGGACGGCGACTCGATCTCGTAGGTCGTCTCGATGCTGGTGCATATGCCGTATATCGATTCCTCGATAGCGGATCCCTCAGCCATCTCGTGGGCGATGATGTGGGAACGGACCTTGGTCAGCTCCACCTTGAACATATCGGCAAACCTGCCGATTTGGGACATCTTTCAAAATAGGATCGCCGCAACAAAGTAGTCCATCGATCCTGGCGCTGAATCGCTGCCGCCGAAAGCTACACTCTCATCGCAAAGGAACTCCCTGCCCTTCACTGTGACTTTCTTCATGTGTTTGTCCAGAGTCTCGCCGACTCCTTCTGCGGTGAAGTATCGTGTAGGCGTCTTCTGCCCCTGAGTTGCGTCTGCCATATTCTCTCCTGTCTTTCAGCAGGTAAGGCTACCAATGCCCCCACACCACTGAATCTGTGCCTATAATAGAGCAGTTCCTAGCCGGCCCTCAATAGCGGTTCGCCTTTGCGCACCCATTTGGGAGGCCACTAAGGGCTAAACCCGCTTCGATAAAGGATGGTTCATGCTTGGCGCCCTCTTTGCCGTGCTGTCTGCGGCTACCTTTGGAATCAGCAATGTAGCAACCAGACGTGGTGTAGTCGGCAGTTCTGCGTCCTTTGGCCTTTACATAACAGTCATTCTTGGTGTCCCGCTCTTTGTGGTGGCGGCTGCCGTAACGGGTCAACTACTGAACATCTTTGACCTATCTGCCAGAGCCTGGATGCTCCTGAGTTCTGCGGGAGTCCTGCACTTCCTTATAGGCCGCTACTGCAACTTCCGCGCTATCGATGCAATCGGCGCAAACCGCACCCAGCCTATCCAGATGACTAATACGGTCTATGCCATTGCCGTTGCCATCGTATTACTGGGCGAGGAATTGACGCTCTTGATGGGAATCGGCATCGGATTCATCATGATTGGCCCGATCGTCATGGTCGATCGGGCGAAGAAACCGAATCCCGCGCCTGTGGCCGCTGCAGCGACTGATGGCGATGAATCAAGCTCAGAACCGGAATTGGCAGCCCCTCGCAACGCAGCCACGTCACCTCGATACAAAGAGGGCTACCTATTCGGCTTCATGTCAGCAGCGGCGTACGGCACAAGCCCAGTAATGATCAGGTCTGCCTTAGATGACACAGGCTTGGGGATTGCAGGCGGCCTGGTGGCTTACTCGGCGGCAGCGGCAGTTCTGGTACTATCGTTCGTCATACCGGGCAAGCTTCGGGAAATACGCAGCGTGGACGTAAAAGTGTTGCCGTACTTCCTTGTGAGCACGGTCAGCGTGTTCCTGGCGCAGATGTTCCGATTCGCAGCCCTGGCCATCGCACCGGTGACGGTGGTGACCCCGCTGACCCGGCTGGGAGTCGTGTTCACGCCTACGTTTGGCTTCTTCGTCAACAGACACCTTGAGAGTTTCAGCCCTCGAGTGCTGATAGGGATTGTGATCTCCGCCATGGGTGCGATCTTGCTGGCGCTTGGCATCAACTAACGTTTCAACTCCCCGTAGCTCATGCTACAAGACATATTCAACGGATACGGGATGAGCACTGACAACCTAGAACAATCAGAAGATACAGGCCTTTTTTACGGCTGGTGGATCGTCTTGGCATCCATGGGCGCCATGGTGATAGCTAGCGTGTTCTACTGGCAAGGTTTCAGCCTCTTCTTCCCAGGGCTTCAAGGCGAGTTCTCCACAAACCGCGCAGCGCTTTCCGGCGCCATTTCCCTTTCGCAGTTGGAAGGCGGCATGCTGGGGCCTGTTGGCGGATATCTGGTAGAACGCTATGGCCCTCGTCGGATGATGACCATCGGAGTCGTCATGATGGGAATCGGCTATGTACTGATGAGCATGGTCAGCTCCCTGGTCATGTTCTACATAGTGTTCCTGGCCATCATCTCTGTGGGTATGTCCATCGGCATCCGGGTTCCGGCTATGGTGGCCCCGGCTAACTGGTTCATCAAAAAGCGTGGGAGAGCTCTTGGTATCGCGATGACCGGCAGTGGGCTTGGGGGATTCTTCCTTCCTATCATTGGCTGGCTGATTGCCAGCTACGGTTGGCGTCCAACAATGGTTATTGCCGGGATAACGATCTGGGTTTTGGGTTTTCCTATCGCGAGAGTTATGCGCAGACGACCGGAGGAGTACGGGCTGCTTCCGGACGGTGAG
>CAUZTE010000060.1:0-7443 GCA_963582565.1 Dehalococcoidia bacterium
CAATACAGTCCTACGCACAGATTTGAAAGAGGAAACTAATTAGTGGGCATCCCTGGAGAGTGGTGGTGGAGATAGAGGGACTCGAACCCTCGAACCCTCCGAGTCATCGGAGGGCTCTCCCAACCCCGCCATGAATCAGCTGTTCAATCAATATACGGCTCTTCTGCGTTTTGATCCACCTTTTCCGCCTTCGAGCAGTCGTTCCGTCTTCATACGTCTCGTTGTAGACAAGTGTAAGAGGTCTTAGGTATTTGGTGGATTGTACCTTCCCAGCGTCATGCTGAGAGAAACGCCGCTCTAGGTTGTTGGTGTACCCAACGTAATAGCGGCCATTCTTCTCACTCTGGAGAATATACACATAAACATAGGCGAAGGTGAGTGGTGGAGATAGAGGGACTCGAACCCTCGACCCCCTGCATGCCATGCAGGTGCTCTCCCAACTGAGCTATATCCCCACGGAAGCTAAGCTAGACGACCACGACCCCTCCGAACCATCGGAGTGCTCTCCCATGGAAGCTATATCCCCACGGTCTTTGCGGAAAGCGTATTTAACTATAGCAAAGCCCCCTACCTCACACAAGGTGCACAGACATAAATTACCCGGGTTTTTCCTAAAACTTGCACATGGCGGTATACTGTGTGGGCACGCGGTGTTCCGTGGTATCCGTATCGAGAGCGCCAAGCGGACAGCTACTAGAGTTAACCAAATGAATGCCCCCTGGCAAACGTCAGGGGCCGAATGGTCTGCCAGACCGTTCCAGGGCGAACCTGGGGAGTAGGCAGGATATGCAGATACCCGTCACAGAAGATACGCGTAAGCAGCAACTCTTTAAGTTGTGCTCCAACATCCTTGGCCAACGCCCCCTCATCGTTGCCAGCAACAGGGGCCCCCTTGAGTACCACCTTAGCCCTGAAGGCCAGCTTCAGCCCCGGCGAGGCAGCGGTGCCATCGTCACAGCCCTCAACAGCCTGATTCAGAATTTTGAATTCACCTGGGTGGCCAACGCCATGGGTGAAGGCGATCGACGTGCCCAGGGGGAAGCCGAAGACAGTAGTATCCGATCACCTCTTCCCAAACAACGAGTATCCGCTCGATACGTCCTCACCCCCCGGCGCATGTACCACAAGTTCTACAACATCTTCTGCAACCCGCTCCTTTGGTTCCTGCAGCACTCCATGTGGAGTTCTGCCTACACACCCAACATCGATAGCACGGTCCACGATACGTGGGCTACCGGCTACACACCGGTCAACCGGGCATTTGCGGACGCCATAGTGGCAGAAGCCGCAGACGGTGCGCCCCCCATAGTCATGGTGAACGACTACCATCTGTATCTGGTCCCGGGCATGGTACGCAAGGACATTCCGGATGCGCTGATCTACCACAACATCCACATCCCCTGGCCATCCGTCCGGACGTGGCAGCTCCTCCCTATCTACATTCGCAATGAGATATGCGAGAGCCTCTGCGCATCTGACATCGTGGCATTCCAATCCCAGTGGGACGTCCGCAGTTTCCTGGAGTGCTGCGAGGCGTTTGTACCCGACGCCCATGCCGACTACGCGAACAACACGGTGACGTTCAACGGCCACACGACTCTGGTGCGTGCATACCCATCGTCGATAGATGTAGATGAGGTACGCGCCATCGCGGATTCCCAACGTGCCCAGGAGTACCTCACCCGTGTAGGCGAGTTCACATCCAAGCACACCATCGTCCGGGTGGACCGGGCGGAGCCAAACAAGAACATCATCCGAGGATTCCGCGCTTACCAGACCATGCTCGAAGCGCACCCGGAGCTGAAGGAAGAGGTCACCTTCCTGGCCTTCCTCGTCCCCTCCCGCACCCACATCAAGCAATACGAGCGGTACATGGAGGAGATCGAGGCTCTGGTCAGGCAGATCAACTTAACCCACGGTAGCCCTAACTGGAAGCCGGTTCACGTCTTTAGCGAGAACAACTACACACAGGCCATCGCCGGGCTGAAGTTGTACGACACACTGATAGTCAACCCTGTGGTGGACGGCATGAACCCCGTTGCCAAAGAAGGACCCATCGTGAACACCCAAAACGGCGTCCTGGTCATCTCAGAGGGCTCCAGCGCCTTCGATCAGCTTCGCGAGGGTGCATTGGCTGTCGCACCAGCCGACATCGAGGGTACGGCGCAGGCCCTGTACGCGGCGGTCACCATGTCGCCGGAGGAACGCGCACGGCGTTCTACCATCCTCGTCGAATCAATCGAGCGGGAAGACTCCGTGCAGTGGCTCTTGACCCAGCTAGAGGACATTCAGTCACTCTTTTAGATTCTTAGCCCCCTCTGTTCTCCTCTATGGTCTTGCAAGCGAACCTACTCTGGTTTAGACTAGCCTCCGTCCAATACTTTGGTGCAGCTATAGCTATTTATAGCCGTAGGGCACAAAGAATATCGGACACAACCAGAGGAGGAAATTGTGAAGCACGAGCTACCTGACCTGCCTTATGCACAAAGCGCCCTGGCACCCCATATCTCCGCGGAGACGCTGGAGTACCACTATGGGAAGCACCACCAGACCTACGTAAACAACCTGAACAACCTGGTCCCAGGTACGGAGTTTGAGGAGTCCTCCTTGGAGGACATCATCGCCAAGGCTCCCGCGGGCACCATATTCAACAACGCCGCCCAGATCTGGAACCACACTTGCTACTGGAGCAGCTTGAGCCCCCAGGGTGGCGGAGACCCCTCCGGTGCCGCCGCAACGGCTATCAATGCCGCCTTCGGCTCCTTTGAGGAGTTCAAGACCCAGTTCACCCAGAAGGCTACCACCAACTTCGGCTCCGGCTGGACGTGGCTGGTCAAGAACGCCGATGGTTCTCTAGCCATTGAGAACACCAGCAACGCCGGAAACCCGCTGACCAACAACCAGACCCCCATCATCACCTGCGATGTGTGGGAGCATGCCTACTACATCGACTACCGAAACAGTCGACCCAACTATCTCGAGGCATGGTGGAGACTCATCAACTGGGAGGCCGTCGCCAAGGGCGCAGCCTAACCCGGGAAGTACGTAAGTAAGAAAACCCCGCTCCGACAAAATCGGAGCGGGGTTTTTGTTTTAGCTTGTAGACACCTTCAGGTTACCTGATCCAGTCCTCTCGCTCCAGAACCATGTGCAGAGCATCTACTAACTTTCCCTGCTTTACGTGATGTTTTTCCAAGACACCATCCAAGTGGAATCCGTTATTCTCCAACACACGGCTGCTTGCCAAGTTTCCCGCGAATACGTCTGCGTGGATTTCGATTGCCTGCAAATGCGTGAAAACGAAATTCGAGTTAAGTTTAATCGCCTCTGTCATGTATCCGTTTCCCCAAAAAGAAAACCCAAGCCAATACCCAACATCCGCATGCTGAAGATCATCTATATGTACGGAATGGCACCAACGAATACAGAGTTTTCATTCGTTTCAATGGCAAAGCGGTAGGTACTCCATTGCAGCCACATATCCGCATACCTCTTGTATGCTTCAGCCAGATCATAGCGGCTTTTCGGGCCATCCCAGACAAGCGTACGAGTTACACGGTCATCATGGGCAAGAGGAAATGCCGCCTCAGCATCTTCAGATTGAATTGGCCGAAGTCGGATGAGGTCACCTTGTAACTCAGTAGGCGTCGGATTAGGCATCATCGAATAACCTTTACGGGCCGACTGGTTCCTGCTAGCGCGACATTGCCTTTCGGGCAGCGTCCCGGGTCATATCCAGGTCTTCGGGTGTATGCACCGTGGAAACGAATGCTGCTTCAAACGCCGATGGAGCTATGTAGATACCCTGATCCATCATGGAGTGGAAGTAGCTCTTGTACGCCTCAACATCAGACTTGATGACATCATCCCAGTTGTGAACTGGGCCCGGGTTGAAGAACATCCCCAGCAGGGAGCCCGCCCGGTTGATAGTCAGAGGTCGCTCATTCTCCTGAGCGGCTTCCTTCAAAATCGTCTCAAGTTGGGAGCCCATATCCTCAAGGTTCTCGTAGATGCCCGGGAGCTGTAGCGATTTCAGCATGGCGATCCCCGCCGCCACGGCAACCGGGTTGCCAGACAACGTCCCAGCCTGATACGCGGGGCCAAGGGGTGCGACCTGCTCCATGACATCGGCTCGACCGCCATACGCGCCGATAGGCATGCCGCCACCGATGATCTTACCCATCGTCGTTAGGTCTGGCGTGATGCCGTACAGGGCCTGGGCGCCGCCGTAACCCACACGGAAGCCAGTGATGACCTCGTCAAGGATGAGGAGAGCGCCGTACTGCTTGGTGATGTCGCGCAGTCCTTGCAGGAAACCGTCCTGTGGGAGCACGACACCCATGTTCGCTGCAATCGGCTCGACAATAATCGCTGCGATGTCCTCCGAGTGCGCCTCGAACTGTGCGCGTACGCCATCAAGGTCGTTGTACTCGGCCACCAGGGTCTCGGCAGCATACCCGGCAGGCACGCCAGCGCTGTCAGGCACGCTCAATGTGGCTGCTCCGGAGCCTGCCTTCACCAGCAAACCATCGGAGTGTCCGTGGTAGCAGCCAACGAACTTCAGCACCTTTGACCTACCAGTGAACGCCCGGGCCACGCGGATGGCGCTCATGCACGCTTCAGTGCCGGAGTTCACCATTCGAACCATGTCCACAGAGGGGAAAGCGTCACAGACCAACCGGGCCAACTCCACCTCGCCCGGGGTCGGCGCGCCGAAGCTCATGCCTCTTTTCGCCGCCTCTTGCAGTGCCAGCACCACGGACGGGTGGGCGTGCCCCATAATCAGCGGCCCCCAAGATGCCAGGTAATCGATGTACTCGTTGTTGTCGGCGTCCCACACTCTGGAACCTCGGCCCCGGACAATGAACGGCGGATTACCACCCACAGCGCGGAACGAGCGTACCGGGCTGTTCACTCCCCCGGGAATGACCTTCTGAGCTTCTTCAAACAGACGTTGTGATAGGCGGTTTTCCATATTCAGGCGTTCTCCAGATCAATAAGTTAGTAGCAGGGCTAGCCCTGCACCCATATTTCCGTAGGTGTCTCTAGCTTGGTACCTCTAAATCGATGCCGATAGGACAGTGATCGGAGCCCATGACGTCCGAAAGGATGTAGGCGTCCTTCACCTGCGACTCAAGGCCCTGGTTCACGTAGAAGTAATCGATGCGCCAACCCACGTTGCGGTCCCGCGCCCGGGTTATCGTATCCCAATACGTGTACAAATCCGGGGCATCGTTGAACATCCGCAGAGTGTCCAAATGGCCGTGGCTCAGGAGCTTGTCCTGCCACTCCCGCTCCATAGGAAGGAACCCGGACACCTTGGTGTTCTCTTTCGGCCGGGCGATGTCTATTTCTTTGTGGGCGGTGTTCACGTCACCGCAGATGACCACGTTCCTGCCCGCATTGACCTGCTTGTCGATTTCCTCAAGGAATGCGTCGTAGAACCGCATCTTGTAGTCGAGGCGCTCAGGAGAACCTTTCCCATTAGGAAAGTACACGCAATACAACAGGAACTCACCGAAGTCGGCAATCAGCGTCCTGCCTTCACTATCGAACTCTTCAACGCCAAAGCCCTTGGACAGGGAAACCGGCTCCTGCTTCGCGTAGATAGCAACGCCGCTGTAGCCCTTCTTCTCAGCTGAAAAGAAGTACGATTTGTACCCGGGTATCTCTCGGATTTCGTCAGGCAGTTGGTCCTCGTTGGCCTTCGTCTCCTGGATACACAAGATGTCAGGATTATCGGTAGCCATCCAATCCAATAGTCCTTTTTTGTGGGCAGCCCGTATGCCGTTCACATTCCAGGAGATGATTCGCTTTTTGGTCATTTAATGCTCCTCAGAGATTGCAGAATTTATTAAATGCGCCGTTCCCGGAGCTTTCTTTGGTCTTCTGCTATGGGCTCACGTCCAGGATTAATCCAGTTGAAACTTTAATAAATTTCTACTATGCCATCCAACGCCAAATCATCAGAGTTTGATATCAACTCCTGCACCGTTGTCTCAACCTCATATACAATCGCGGCCTTGGAACTCCGGACATATCTATCTGGGAACATACTTAATTTATCAAAATTAGCTAATTGGTGATCATCCAAATTATGGAGTTGGACTGAGATTTGCACAGAAGGTTCTAGGGCTCCCTTTGAACCTAGCCGTGTGGCAAACTCAAATATCTCAGTCACGGTATGGGTCACATTGAGAATGCTCAAATATCCAGTACGGGCCGGGCGCGGAGGATAACTGATGGGCAATATACCATCTAGGTCTATATGGTCTTCATAAAGGGCCATTAAATGCAAAAATTGTCCACTGCGGAAAAAGCGCCAATACTCCATGTGGTGGCGCCAATCGACAGATCCTTCGATGTAATTTTCAATAATTGTTACATCGTTGTCGTCGTAAAATGGATAGTCCCAACCACCGAATGATACCTTGTTCGAATCTACTAGTTTCCTTGCATCTGAAAATGTTTTGATGCGCTTTTCCTCAAACACCGTGGGTCTAATAACCACACGCCAGTAGCCTTTTGACTCAATTTTTTGAATCAGCTCCTCCGTGTTCATAGGCCACTCAACTGTTTATCAAATTTTTCAGAGTGTCCCGCTACTGTTTCAGGGAGGGATTCTGCGGAACTAAGTAGAATGCCACGGCGTCTCAATTCAAGTATCTGTTTGTCGGTTGCCCTATCTAAAATTCCCCGCATTTCTGTCTGACTTGATACTTCGACCGTTTGATATTTTCTTCGTGATCGTGTGTACACGGCTCCAGAACGCAGCCCTTCCACTCCACTTTTAGTACATACAACTGGTAGTGCCTTAAATTGTTGGATTTGGATTACAACAAATTTTTTCCCATCAGCCGCTTCTTCTCTCTGCACAGTGAGTTGGACAAACGGATCAGCGTACCCATTTACCCAATCTTGTGTGTCGTCCTGTCCAAACGACTCATAATCTTCTGGCTTCATACCAACAGGATCAAATACTTCACTATTCTCTTCAACACCTATGACGATGGCTCCTCCATCAGGAATGTTTGCCATCGCCATAGCTGATTTTGCAATCTTTCCCTTAGTACTTGAATCTTCCCAATTCAGAGTCTCTTTATACTCAAGATTACGCTCCTCACGGCCATGCTCTATAAGGTCAAAAGAAGGGAGTAAGTCCATATATACGCCTACCCCTCGTCCTTAAGCCATCGAGCTACGTCTTTGGCGAAGTAGGTGATGATGATGTCAGCCCCGGCGCGCTTGATGGAGGTCAGGACTTCAAAGGCCACACGGTCCGCATCCAGCCAACCCCGGTCGCCAGCAGCTTTGATCATGCTGTACTCGCCGCTCACATTGTACGCCGCTATCGGGTGGTCGAAACGCTCCCGGGCCTTGCTGATAACATCCAGGTATGACAATGCAGGCTTCACCATCAGGATGTCTGCACCCTCTTCCGCG
>CAUZTE010000061.1:0-7393 GCA_963582565.1 Dehalococcoidia bacterium
AGGACTCGAACCTGTGACCTCTTCCGTGTGAAGGAAGCGCTCTAACCGGCTGAGCTAGCCGCCCGTTTTCCGTTCCCGGTATATTTCGCTGAGGCGAGGAGACTAAAGTCCCACTGCCCCTCAGGGCAGTCCCCAGCATACGGAAACACCCTGGTGGCAAGGATAGGATTCGAACCTATGACCTAGCGCTTATGAAGCGCCCGCTCTGCCGCTGAGCTACCTTGCCACACGCGGTTCCAAGCCTTAGATAGAACAAATGCCCCGTCTGCAGCTACCTCTCAACTATAGCGGTGGTCTCCTTTGAGTGTCAACGAAACATGCTTCTAGCGTAGAACGGTTGCAAAAGAGACAAAGTCTCTCCCTTGTCCCGTTATGTAGCCTTGGAGTAGGATAGAGGTAGGAAGTCCGCTACGAATTACGCGCACCAGCCTCATCCCGGCGGCCATCCAAAATCTCACTTAACAGGTGTTGTGAATGACCACCCACTCCAGTCTTGTCCAGGCATCACAGGAAGTACAGGATCTCCGGTATCGTATCCGCCATTCCGCCAGCCACATCATGGCCGATGCGGTGTTGCAGTTGTTCCCGGAGTCCAAGTTTGCCATCGGGCCACCTACGGACGATGGTTTTTACTACGACTTCGAGGTATCTCGCCCTTTCACTCCGGAAGACCTGGAGAAGATCGACGCATTGATGCGGGAACGCATTGCCGCTGACGTCCCGTTCGTTCGAGCTGAGCTGAGTCGAGCCGAAGCCCTGGAAGCCTTCAAGGATCAGGGTTTCAAACAGGAGATCATCGAGGGAATCCCTGAGGACGAGGCGATCTCCACGTATCAGCACGGCCCCTTCACAGACTTGTGCGAAGGCCCCCATGTTGAGCACTCTGGCCAGGTAGCTGCATTCAAGCTGCTGTCCGTTGCCGGTGCCTACTGGCGAGGCGATGAGCACAAACCCATGCTGCAACGCATTTACGGCACGGCATGGGAATCGCAAGAGGCGTTGGATCAGTACCTGACCATGTTGGAAGAGGCGGAGAAGCGAGACCACCGCAAGCTCGGTAGAGACCTCGATCTCTTCTCTATTTCAGACCAGGTCGGCCCTGGCCTTGTGATCTGGCACCCCAAGGGCGCTCGCACCAGGCTGATCATTGAAGACCTCTGGCGGCAGGAGCACCTGAACCGCGGATACGACATGGTTTATACGCCACACATCGGCAAGGAAGACCTGTGGCGCACAAGTGGTCACCTGGATTTCTACCAGGAGAGCATGTTCAGCGCCATGGACATTGACGGGCAAGATTACTATCCAAAACCCATGAACTGCCCCTTCCACATCCAGGTATACCAGTCCACCAAGCGGTCCTATCGTGAGTTGCCTATGCGTCTAACCGAGTTGGGCGCAGTGTATCGATACGAGCGAAGCGGCGTGCTCCACGGCCTCATGCGTGTACGCGGCTTCACCCAGGACGACGCCCACATCTTCTGCCTACCGGATCAGGTGGAGGAAGAGGTCATCGGGGTGCTGGACTTCACGTTCGACCTGCTGGGCGCGTTCGGCTTCACCGATTACGAGATATTCCTGAGCACCAAGCCTGAGAAGGCCGTGGGAGCAGACGAGGATTGGCAGCATGCCACAGAGTCGCTGCGCCGAGCATTGGACTCAAAGGGTTTACAATATGAAGTAGATGAGGGCGGCGGCGCCTTCTACGGCCCCAAGGTGGACATCAAGATCCGAGACGCCATTGGTCGCTCATGGCAGTGCACCACCGTGCAGTTCGATTTCAACCTTCCGGAGCGGTTTGACCTCTCCTATGATGGGGCGGACGGGCAACAGCATCGGCCGTACATGGTGCACCGTGCGCTGCTCGGTTCGATTGAGCGGTTCTTCGGCGTGCTGTTAGAGCACTACGGCGGTGCATTCCCGTTGTGGCTGGCACCCGTCCAGGCGGTAGTCATCCCCATCTCTGACCGCCACATTGAATACGCGGACGCTGTAGCCGTTCGATTGAAGGCCAAGGGCATCCGTGTAGAAGTGAACAACAAATCGGAGCGTATGAACGCAAAGATTCGCGACGCCCAGATGCAGAAGGTTCCCTACATGTTAGTGGTCGGGGACAAAGAGGCTGAGGCCACCGCAGCTGCAGTCCGACTACGAGACGGTACCGACCTGGGTGCCATCCCATTGGAGCAGGTTGAGGAGCGCATGACGTCAGAGGTAGCAGCCCGTTCCTGATTCCAGCCGAGAACGGTGCCAGAGGAGAAACAGAGACCACAATGCTAGATAGACTTTCCATGATAGAGCAGCGGTTCCATGAGCTTGGCGAAGAGATGAGCAAGCCCGGGGTAGCTTCTGACTACACCAAGATGCAGGCTATAGGTCGTGAACGCTCAGGGCTTGAACGCGTTGTGTCTCTTTCAACCCGGTATCGGTCTGTGATGAGTCAGATTGAGGACGCCCAGGCCATGTTGAAGGACGAAACCGATGCCGAGCTTCGAGCAATGGCCCAGGAAGACCTTGATGGCCTTGAAGCAGAACGTGGAACGCTAGAGACCGATATTCAAATCGGCCTGATTCCAGCCGACCCTGACGATGACCGCAACGTCATCGTAGAAATCCGGGCAGGCACGGGTGGCGAAGAAGCAGCATTGTTTGCTGCGGAGCTTGTGCGACTCTACACCCGCTTTGCCCAGCGTACAAACCGAAAGGTGCAAGTCCTAAGCCTCAGCGATACGGGCATCGGTGGAGTAAAGGAAGCCTCGCTGGAAATCACCGGCAAGGACGCGTTCAGTCGACTCAAGTTTGAGAGCGGCGTCCACCGTGTCCAGCGTGTGCCACTTACCGAGACGAGCGGTCGCATCCACACCTCTACGGCAACGGTGGCCGTGCTACCGGAAGCAGAGGAAGTGGACATCCAGATTGCCACCGATGACATACGAATAGACACCTATCGCGCCGGGGGGAACGGCGGCCAGAACGTTCAGAAGATTGAGAGCGCCATCCGCATCACCCACATCCCCACAGGCCTGGTAGTCACGTGTCAGGATGAACGATCCCAAGGACAGAACAAGATCAAGGCAATGACCGTGCTGCGTTCCCGGCTCTATGAGATGGAACGCCAGCGCAAAGAGGACGCTGAGTCTGCGGAGCGCCGCTCACAAATCGGCACCGGAGAGCGGTCTGAGAAGGTTCGAACCTACAACTACCCTCAGAACCGCGTAACCGACCATCGTATCAACTACAGCTCACATAACCTTGAGGGCGTCCTCGACGGCGATTTGGAGGACATCCTCGATGCCCTGGTCCAGGACGAGCGGGATCGCAGGTTGGAAGCGGCCCTGGCCACTTCATGACGCTGACTCCCCATCCCACGCTCCAACAATCCCGCTCTGACAAAGGAACCATGAATCCACCTCCGGAGACCCCTGCCATTACCGCTACTGCTGCAATCCAGTCCACCCGACTGGCTCTGAGAGAAGCTGGTATTGATGAGGCTCCACTTGAGGCAGAAGTCCTTGTCAGGCATGTGACCGGCATTGACCGCGCAGCCCTCTACGCGAACCCGGACCGGACCATTACAGACGCAGAATCGCAGCGACTGGCTGCGCTCTTGGCACGTCGACTGCAACGGGAGCCCCTTCCATACATCATGGGCCACTGGGAGTTCTACGGTCTGGACTACATCGTAAACAAATCAGTGTTGATTCCACGCCCGGAGACTGAGACCCTGGTTGAAGAAGCTCTGATTACTGCCCTACCAATGGCGCAAGAAAATCAGCACATTACCATCGTCGATGTGGGTACCGGCAGCGGCTGCGTGGCTATTTCCCTGGCTAAACGCCTGCCCCATGCCTCCGTAGTGGCCACAGACGTCTCTGCTGACGCCCTGGCGGTGGCTAGACAGAACGTTGAGCAGCACAATGCCCCGAGCCAGGTGCAATTGGTTGAGTGTGACCTCCTTTCGGGCGTAGAAGGCCCCATCGACATCATCGTATCGAACCCGCCGTACATACCCGACGGCGATATATCGACGCTGCAGCCCGAGGTGGCAGACTATGAGCCTCAAGTCGCCCTTGTCGGCGGCACTGACGGCCTCGCAATCATCAGACGTCTCCTCGAACAGGCTTCAAAGGTGCTGTCGCCCAACGGCGCAGTCATGCTGGAGTTCAACCCGCCCCAAAGTGAGGCATTGCTCTCAATAGCGCGAAGTATCTGGCCAGACGCAGAGCCTCGCGTGGTCAAAGACCTTGCAGGCCTTGACCGTGTACTGGTTGTAGAGCTAGAGGGACGGTCTATCGCGTGATCGTCCTAGATGTCTTCACAGGAATCATCCTGCCCGTGGTCCTGGTGGTCTTACTTGGGATGGCGCTGAGCCACTTCAAGAAAACCCCTGTAGGCCCTATGAGCCAGGCTGCGCTGTACCTCTTCAGCCCCGCGCTGGTGTTCCGCGGTATGGCCACTACCGATCTCCCCTTTGAGAGCATGGGCAAGATTGTTGTCTACACCATCCTCCTGACTGCCATCATGTTTATCATCGCCCACAGTACCGGGCTGGTAATGCGATTGGAACGCGGCGTTCAGAGTGCGCTGTTGATGGCGGTACTGTTCATGAACGCAGGCAACCTCCCTCTACCCATCATCCAACTTGCCTTTGGCGATGCGGGATTAGAGCGAGCGTTGGTGTTCTTCACAGCACAGGCGCTTGTCACCGCAACGCTCGGCGTGTTTATAGCCGCCAGGGGCACTCAGGGGGCAAAAGCATCGCTGGTAGCGGTAGCGGGCCAACCCATCGTGTACGCCGCGATAGCGGGCATCGCCGTCAATCTACTTGAAGTATCACTGCCGAATATGATTCTGCGACCTACGGAGCTTCTGGCGAACGCGGCTTTCCCCGCCATGCTGCTTGTTCTGGGCGGCAACCTGATAGCCCAGCGCGGCATCGAGGAGCTTCGGACGGTGGCTGTAGCTACTGTGCTGCGACTGTGGGTAGGACTGGCAGTGGCATTCGGCCTGCTGGAGCTACTGGCGTTCGATGAGTTGACTCGGAACGCGCTGCTGGTGCAGTCCGCCACACCTACCGCCGTCATCGTCATCGTCCTGACAACAGAGTTTAAATCAAAGCCAGGCATAGCAACGGGTGCCGTGGTGGTCTCAACCATCGCCAGCATACCCACATTGACGTTCCTGCTTGCTATCCTGACACGATGACAAGGTGGCGTGGGCCTTGACCCTATATGGCTGGAACCCTAAACTGTATCTGCGCGGGCGGTTAGCTCAGTGGCCTAGAGCACTGCATTGACATTGCAGGGGTCAGAGGTTCAAATCCTCTACCGCCCACCACACCATCTGTCAGGGACTAAAGCTCACAGGAGCCACTCCCGACAACTCGAGGCCCGCTTCTCTTCGTCTTCTACCCCCCTCACTAGCCTTCCCACATGCCAGACATTATCATTGGGATTCATGATTCCTATGTATCTGACAGGAGGCTACCTATGGCGGAGACGATGGACTTTTTTGAAGCCCTCTATTCCCAGCGGGCGATTCGATATCTAAAAGAAGACCCGGTGCCCGATGAGATGATCAAGAAGATCATCGATGCCGGTATCCATGCCCCAAGCGGCGGCAACGCCCAGGGTTGGGCTTTTGTGGTCATCAAAGACGCTGAGACGAAGCGCAAGATGGCTCCGTTGTATGCAGCGGTATCAAGACCAGGCAACCATCCAGAGGAACTTACGAAGTCACAGCAACAAAATACGATCTCAAGTGACTACCTCGGCGATCACGCAGCCGAGGTCCCTGTGTGGCTCCTTGCTCTCACCAAACACCCCGGCGATGACATCACCCACGGCGCTTCAATCTACCCCGCCGTGCAGAACATGCTTCTCACAGCCCGTGTATTGGGACTTGGCAGCGTTATGACGACCCGTGTTCGCCGTGGTTACGAGAAAGAGATCAAGGAGTGGTTGGGTATTCCTGACGAGTACGTGACGGCATGCATGATCCCTCTAGGCTTCCCGCAGGACGGGCACCACTACGGCCCGACCACGCGTCGACCGGCCTGGGAAGTGACGCACTGGGATAAGTGGGGCGATCAGCAGCCGGAGGCCTAGCTTCCAGGTTTCGCCGGGTCAAAGATGGCCGTGACTTCTTGGTGTCCGCTAGCAGAGGGCAACGCTTCTTCACGTTGAAGGTCAAAGGCCTCCATGATGGGGATGTCGTTCATGGAGAAGAGGTAGGCTGGAGCATCGGCGTCGTTGACGTGCTCGTGCCACGCCCATGACGGGATGACAAAGCAATCACCCTGCTTCCAGTCGAACCGCTGCCCATCGATGACTGTGTGCCCGCTTCCCTTATGCACGTGATAAACAGAGCTGTGCGTGTGCCTGTGGGCCGACGTGTGCTCTGCCCCCCGCAGCATCTGCATCCAGCAACCCATCGTGCGTAGGGCGTGGCCGTTGTTCGGCCCGGCATACTCGATAGCTACGCCATCGAAGGGGCTGGTGGTCTCCATCGCCGCCAATCGAGCCAACGCAGGCTCCACCTCCGTCCATCGATAGACTAGATGTTGCGGCGCAGTGGCGTCGGGTTCCAGGGCCACGGGCCTCAGCAGGCTCTGCACGTTGCCGGCGCTGGTGATATCGCGGGGTTTGGTCTCCGGCAGGTACAGGTCAGGGTGCATCTCGTACACGGCGGCGCCCAATCCGAACACGAACGGCGAGTCCAACCCATCGAGCCACGTAACGTTCTCCGTGCCCTCGTTGCGATGCTCATGCCAGAGCCAGTTCGGCGTCAGAACCAGGTCGCCTACGTGGACGGGGACAACCTCGCTCTCAACGTTCATCATGGCGCCCTCGCCCTCAATGATGAAGCGAAGGGCTGACGGGGTGTGGCGGTGGGCACGAGCTACTTCGCCCGGCTGGATCATCTGGATAGCTGCGTACAGGGTCTGGGTGGCCCCTGCCAGGTGCTTGAGGGCCGGGTTGAACAGAAACACCGCTCGACGCTCGCCCAACTCCTCCATCGGCAGGAAGTTACCGGCTTGATTCACCAAGCGACTCATAACGTCCCAGCGCCAGAGGTACGGCTTTACCTCCGGAACCTCGCGGGTCATACGCCACAGACCCTCCAGGTTGTTCTGGAGCATCTCCGTGTAAACGGCCTCAAGCTCTACGGCTGCGTCCTTGTCGTCCATGCGGCACCTCTGTTGCAGTTAGGGAATGAGCAGCAGTTTCCCTGTGGTCAAACGTCCTTCAAGTTGTCGATGCGATTCTGCGGCCTCGCTCAGCGGGAAGGTCTGGGAGATGCTGAGCTTCAGCTTCCCGGAGTTTATCCAGTCGAAGATGGCCCCTGAGCGCATCTCAATCTCCGCTCGGTCCAGCGTGTAGCTCACCAGGGT
>CAUZTE010000062.1:0-7285 GCA_963582565.1 Dehalococcoidia bacterium
GATAATGACGAACTGGCGCTGAGGGGCTGGATGCCAGTCTTGCGTCACTCCCGGGGCCCGGGAGCCGTATTTAATCTGTGTGACGTCAAGACCCTTGGTCCACTCCGTCATCTTATCGAGGTCGACTGCCTCCCAGGTGGCTTTACCGTCACCGCCGACGTACATTCGATAGGTGCTTCCCATGGTGTTCCTCCGTAATGTTGTAATGTTTGACTTATGTCTGAGTTTTCATCAACGACTCAACCAGGTTATCGCTCTCTTTTTTTGCTTTCGCTAACTCTTCTAATTTAATTTGCTCCGGGAAAATAGAAGACACAATATTTTGTATCCTAAGATTCATATTCAGCGCAGTTAAAAGCACTTTTACCAATTCATCATCTTGAGGTCGCTCTTGATTCAGTAGCTGTTCATAGCTCCTTCCCAGATTTGAGCTTCCGGCGTGAGTTGCAACGGATACAATACGGTAGAAAGTAGTGAACTCAGCCATCCATAACTCTCCTAAGTCACTACACATCTCCTTGAGTTTTTTCCATGAATATCCTGGAATGACATCTTCTACATCAGGCGATTCATTCGTTTCTATATTATTTTTAATTCCGCAGCCTCTTCGTCTGTGGTAGGAACGCCTCCATGCCTGAGGTATTTTGGAAGTCTTTCATCAACGTCTTTAGCTATGTATGCCAAATTTACCGCAAGCTCAAATAATGAACGCGTCAATATTTCTGCACTAAAGTAATCGTATTTTGCTACAAGCAACTTTATGGAATCGAGGCGATCGTTTCCTTGAACCAATCCGACTATTAAGGTGGCGGACCACAAATTATTACTTAAAAAGTCTTGGCCGGCAGCAAGACTGACGACGCTGTCTACTAAGTCAGCAGCTTGGTTTAGTAAATCTTCTGAAGTCATCAGTTTAGGTGTAGGGCTAGCCCTTCTTCTTTGCCTGTAGTGCCCGATAGACCTTCTCCGCCGTGATTGGCAGGTCTTTGATGCGAACACCCACGGCGTCCTCAACGGCGTTGGCGATTGCTGCTGCTACGGGAATGGTGGCGTTCTCGCCGATGCTCTTTACGTTGTATGGGCCGACGCCGCTCTCCGACTCCACCAACACCGTTCGTAGCTCCGGGATGTCCTTGATCGTTGGAATCTTGTAGTCGCCGAAGGTCAGCGTGGTCACGTGACCGTCCTCCACCACAAGCTCCTCCATCAGCGCGTAGCCAATACCCTGCATAGCTCCACCGTTGATTTGACCCTGGTGGCCGATGGGGTTCACGATCTTGCCGACATCGTGGGCCGTGGAGAGCGTTAGCAGCTTCACCTCACCGGTATCGGGATCGACAGACACCTCTGCTACCTGCGCCACGTAGGCCGTCACGGGCGGGAGGCTAGCATCCTGGAACTCGGCCTGGCCGGTCACAGCGTGTCCCGCTTTCTGGAGCAGCTCATACCATGAATAGCTTTCTCCCGTATCGCGGTTTCGCACAGCGCCATCGGTGAAGGACAGTACCTCTACGGCAACACCTAACTGCTGGGCAGCGGTCTTCAATAGCTCAGACTTGACCTCCTGGGCCGCTGCATAAGCTACCTGGGTGCCGATGCGCGTCACTCGACTGCCACCGACGCCTGAGTCGAAGTCGACGTTGCCGGTGCGCCAAATCTCCAGCCCTATGTGATCGATGGATATGCCCAACTCCTCGCCGACGACCTGCAACTCAAGCGTGTAGGTGCCTGTACCCTGCTCGAAGATGGGGGTGCTGAGGAGCACAGAGCCGTCGGGGTTCATGGTGACCGCCGCCGTGGATTGACCGCCACCGGGAGGCCTGTCACCAAGGGCAATGCCCCTGCCGATGTTGGGGGCTTTGGGCTTGCCGTACTCGCCTGTCTCTACAGCAGCCTCCAGGGTCTCTCTGATGTTGATGCCCTGGAAGGTATGGCCAAGGCCGTCCTCTTCTCCGGCACGTACCACGTTCATACGTCGCACCTCCAGCGGATCCATACCTAGCTCCCGGGCCACCAGATCCATCTGCGATTCCATGACAAAGGCCGCCTGGGGTTCTCCCGGGCCTCTCATGTGGCCACAGGGGATGTTGTTCGTGTAGACCTGGATGCCCTCCACTTTGACGTTGGGCGTCCGGTAGGGGCCGCATGCGTGGGAGAAACCCATCAAGTTCACGCCGGGCTTGTACGCGCCGTATGCACCGCTATCGAAGATGCCGCGGACGTGGTGGGCCACCATCGTGCCATCGCGCTTCACGCCGGTCCTCACATACATCGTCGAGGCGTGGCGAGGGTTGGCAGCCATGAACTCATCAACGTAGTCCATGACCATCTTCACCGGGCGTTCGCTGTGCTTGGCCAAGTAGTAGCAGAGGGGTATCTCCATTGGAGAGCCCTTGCCGCCGAAATCGCCTCCTATCGTGGCGAAGTTGACCTGGAACCTGTCCTGTGGGAGTTCCGAAAAGTCTGACATCTGCTGTCGAAGGCTGTAGGGAGCTTTGTTGGACGCCCATATCTGAGCCACGCCATCCTCGTCTATCCAGACTACGCACGAGTGCGACTCCAGATACGCCTGGTGCTGTCGAGGCGTGGTGAAGGTGTTCTCTACAATGATGTCGGCCTCAGCGAAACCTGCATCGATGTCACCCTTGCCCCAGGTGCTGTGAATAAACACGTTGGTCGGTTTTTCCGGCGGCTGCGGGTAGCCCACATAGCTCACCATATCCGGGTGGATGAACGGCGCGCCGTCCTTCATGGCCTCAAGGGGGTCAAGCTGCGCCGGTAACTCTTCGTACTCGACCTGTATGAGATCGATGGCCGCCTGCGCGATGTCCTCATCGTCGGCAGCAACAGCAGCCACACGCTCACCGGAAAACCTCACGTGGTCCCAAGCCAGTACCGGCACATCGCGGAGACGTCGACCGTACAGGATGCCTCGAACGTCGTCGCCAGTGAGAACAACATGGACGCCTGGCAACGCCTTCGCAGCGGTCGTATCTATGCTCACGATGCGAGCATGGGGATAGGGGCTGCGGAGCGACTTGCCCCACAGTGTCCCGGGAAGGTTGATATCCGCTGAATACTTGGCATCGCCGGTTACCTTTGCCGGGCCATCTACCCTGGCAACTGGCTGGCCGAATACTTGTCCGTATGGGCTGGGTGTAGTCATAGCTGTTCCCCTTGTCAGCAAATGCGTCCTGGGCTAACATCCCCAAAACGTTGGGCTCAAAATTTTGCGCCCTAGAACTTGGCGAAGGATACCAGATGACTACAGCCGATGCACTCTACACAATCAAGTTGACCGTCAACGGCCAGCCTCTGGAAGCTCAGGTACCAGCGAGGCGCACTCTGGTGGATTTTCTGCGCTACAACCTGGACATGACCGGCACCAAAGAGACCTGCAGCGTAGGCGTATGTGGCGCGTGCACCGTGCTCATCGACGGCGAGATCGCTGCATCTTGTATCACCCTGGCAGTGCAGGCCGACGGCGCAAACATCACGACAATCGAGGGTGTGGCGAACGGCGAGGAGCTCCACCCAATACAACAGAGCTTCATAGACCACGGCGGGTTCCAGTGCGGCATCTGCACATCGGGACAGATCGTGGCAGCGAAGTCGCTTCTGGACAGCAACCCATCGCCTACAGAGGACGAGGTCAAGGAATGGATGATGGGCAACCTGTGCCGATGCACGGGCTACTACCAGATCATGGAGTCCATCATGAAGGCGGTGAAGTAGCATGAGAGACTTCATCTACCACGCCCCCACCACCATTGAAGAAGCCATTTCCATCTTGGAAGAGTATGGCGAGGACGCCCGACCCATTGCCGGCGGTACGGCGATGGTCAACTTGATGAAGCAGAACATGGTACTGGCAGACCACCTGGTGGGGCTGGGCAAACTCCCGGGCCTCCGCGGTGTCTCCCAGACCAACGGCAGTCTCCACATCGGCGCGCTGACTCGGCACAGGGAAGTGGAGCTAAGCCCGGAGGTCAAAGCCCACTCGCCACTGTTGGCCGAGGCATACAGCAAAGTAGCTACGGTACGGGTGCGGAACATGGCAACTGTTGGCGGCGGGCTTACCCACGCCGACCCCGCCCAAGATCCGCCACCGTCATTGATGGTGCTGGACGCCCACGTTGTACTGACATCATCCAAGGGCACCAGGGAACTCCCGGTCAGCGACCTGTTCGTAGATTACTATGAGTCGGCGTTGGAGCCCGGAGAACTGCTGACCGAGCTGGTTGTCCCGCAGTCGCCCAAGGGGGCCAAGACGGTGTACCTGAAGTTCCTGCCCCGCACAGAGGACGACTACGCCACGGTGTCTGTAGCCGCTCTGGCAACAGTGGAGAACGGTGTCTGCAAGGATATACGCGTCGCGCTAGGGGCTGTTGCACCAACGCCGATACGGGCCACTGCCGTGGAAGCTGCACTCAAAGGCCAGCAGGTGACGCCAGACGTTGTTCGCGCTGCCGCAGAGGCTGTGGCCGACCAGGTAGACCCGCTGACCGACTTCCGTGGCTCTGACGACTACAAGCGAGATATGGCCGTGGTGTTCACTCGACGGGCCCTTGAGCAGGTATTTTCGCTTTAGGATTGGCGCTTACGTTCGCCCTGAGCCTGCCTGCCCCGGTTTATCGGGATCGAAGGGTGTTTCGTGGTTCGACAAGCTCACCACGAACGGGTTTCCCACAACCGATGCCAGTTAGCCACGAAGGCATGCCTAAAATCACCTTGAATGAGAGAAATTGTGAAATTCGACTTTGACGTAGATATAGACGCCCCCCCGGACAACGTGTGGGAAATCCTCTCTGACATCCCCCGGGCATCTGCATTGATGCCTGGCGTACAGGACGTTACGCTCCAACCTGACGGTACCTATACCGGTACTGTGCGCATACGGGTTGGACCTATCGGCTTCAACCTTGGCGGTGCAGTCACCGTGAGCGAGGACAGGGACGCTGGAACGTGGTCGATGACATCGCAGGCGCAGGACCCACGCATAGGCGGCGGGGTGACATCTACGGTTGAAACGATCATCACCGAGCCATCGCCCGGGAAAACCCGGATGCAGGTGAATGCGGACGTTCAGTTCTCAGGAAAGCTGGGGCAGTTGGGGCAGCCTCTCATCAAGAAGAAGGCCGACTCCATGGTCAAGGAGTTCACAGAGAACCTCAAAAAGGCCGCCACCCAGGGCTAGGCCCTTTTGTGCCCTTCGACAAGCTCAGGGCGAAAGGGAACTAGCGATCACCCGAGCAAGGCCCTAGACCAATATGTTTGCGGTTACCTAAACAGAGGGGCTATTCAATCGGCTGCGGTTACTGGTGAACAGCATCAAGGACGGCTCGACCAGTAGCCTCCCACATGGTGTCACCAAACCCTTTACCCTCTTCCAACTTATCGTCGGTCTGGCGCGTAATCCGTACGTAAAACACGGTGAGGGGTTCACTGGTTCTGCGAGGTTTGGCCCCGGGTGAATAGAACTCGAAGGCCCAGTCGTCCACCATCATCCGGTGCACCAGTGTCCACCAGGCCACCGGGTCTGTGCTGAACTGTGGTGGCGGCGTTGGTTGGAACTCAGTGTTGCTTACCAGCGCCCACATCCAGGGCTTATCGTGAATAATCCTCTCGTAGATGACTTCATCCATGTTAGGGCCCGCAGGCATGCCACTGTCAGCCATGTTCACTCCTAACGCAGCCCGCAGCATAGCAAGCTGTGTAGCCGTTCGCAAGGTAATATGTCGGCTCCCGGGTCTCGCTTCTCAAGCGAAGCTGCTCGTTTGACACCCATCCGATGCCCTTATAGACTGCGAGTGTAGGTATAGTCCCGATAAATCGGGATAAAATGGAGGTTAGGCATGCTTTCACAAGCTGATAACGATACGCTGACTCAGGTAGGCCCGGGAACGACGATGGGTGAGCTGATGCGGCAGTACTGGATCCCCGCAATCATGTCCAGCGAACTCGAGGGCCCTGACAGCGACCCTATGCGGGTACGGCTGCTTGGTGAGGATTTGATCGCATTCAGGGACACCAACGGCAGTGTAGGCATCCTTGATAACTACTGCCCACATCGACGCGCCAGCCTGTTCTTCGGTCGCAACGAGGAGTGCGGTCTCCGCTGCGTCTACCACGGTTGGAAGTTTGACGTGAACGGCAACTGTGTGGATATGCCATCGGAGCCGGCAGAGAGCAACTTCAAGGACAAAGTGAAGATCAAGGCCTACGAGTGCCAGGAGCGCAACGGTATCGTCTGGACGTACATGGGGCCCCGCGAGACCCCGCCGCCCCTGTCCAACCTGGAAGCCAACATGCGCCCTGACCGGGACTACACCGTCTCCACCATCGTGCGGAACTGCAACTGGATGCAGGCCCTTGAGGGCGACATCGATACCGCTCACCTTGGATTCCTGCACCTTGGCAGCGCAGATCCTAAGGCGCTTGTACCAGGTTCAACGGATTACTACACCGTGAATGTGCGGCACCCCAAGTACAACGTGATGGACACGGACTACGGCGTTACCTACGCAGCATTCCGGCCAGCCGAGGAGGACTCCACCTACTGGCGTTTCGCAAACTACCTGCTACCCTTCTACACCCAGATTCCTACGGGCAAGCTGGGTCTGATGGTACGTTTCCGGGCATGGGTGCCGATTGACGATACCCATACGATGTTCTGGAGCGTCAATGCTACCGCGCCAGAGGTGCAGGGCGGCGGTAGGCGCACAGATAAAAACGGCAAGCTTGTTGGCGGCAGCGCAGGCCAGACAGATTACCTTCCGAATCAAACGGGTTGGCTTGGACGATGGAACCTGGCAGCCGATGCCGGCAACGACTACAAGATCGACCGTGAGGCCCAGAAAAAGAACGAGATATATACGGGCATCACCGGGATCTTCCTTCAGGATCAAGCGGTCACTGAGAGTATGGGAGCCATTGGAGACCGGTCTCAGGAGCATCTAGGAACCAGCGACTCTATGATCATCAAGTCGAGGCGTCGAGCATTGAACGCAGCACGGGCACTCCAGGAGGGGATAACACCTCCAGGAGTGGATAACCCAGAAGTGTTCAGCGTTCGAACGGGCGATGTGATCCTCTCGAATGATGTTGATTGGATGGAAGGAACCGCCCACCTTCGGGAGTCATTTGTTGAGCATCCGGAGTTGATGCCTAAGTCCTAATCATTCCATCGATATAGAGAGAAGAGCCTCTTGGTGCAAACCGAGGGGCTCTTTCTTATTAAGGTACTCGTTAACCACAGCTAATGGAGATGTCTTTGTGGTAGAGT
>CAUZTE010000063.1:0-7280 GCA_963582565.1 Dehalococcoidia bacterium
GTAGTAATTCATCAAATCAAGCTGACTATCTACCTCTTTGCTGCGGTGTTTTGGCTTGCTGTTCTCGCGGCGTGCGCCGGCTCTGACGACAACGCTGACGACCCGTACCGCTTCATCTCTCGACGTGGAGCGCCGTAGGCCACAGCCACGTCCACCAATACAAGTCAGGAAGATTGAAGCCTGTCCGTAATTCATGGACAGGCTTCGTTTGTCCCCCTACACTGCTGAACAGTCTTCAATGTGACCCAAGGGGAGTAGTGTGCTCGGCGGACAACGTCCTTCCATCAACAACATCTTCAGTGGCGGTCTGTTCTACGGCTGGCGCATCGTGTTGCTGTTATCGCTCACGCGGTTTGTGGCGTCCGGCGTCGGCATCAACGCTCGCAGCCTCCTGGTGCTTCCTCTCGAAAAGGACCTGGGGGTAACCAGGGCCGAGATTTCCCTCATGTTCACGGTAGAGGCACTGGTCATAGCCGCAACGGCGCCCCTGGGCGGTTGGCTGATGGACCGCTACGGCGCTCGACGGATCATGGTAGTAGGGCTTCTCATCTCCACTGGCGGCTTTTTCCTTCTTTCCATCGCACAGTCGCTCTGGCAGGTCATCGTCATCATTGCATTGCCCCTGGGCCTGGCCTACAACTGGTCCATCCTGAACGCAGGCGCGCCCATCCTCAACAACTGGTTCAACCTGAAGAAGGCTAAGGCACTTGCCCTGCTCAGCGTGTTCCACGGCGCCGGGGCCGCGCTGCTGCCGATTATGGCGCTGGGTATCTCCTCTTTCGGTTGGCGCTGGGCCACGGCCATTGGCGGGGTCGTCTTCATCACGGCCGCTCTACCGTCCATGATCTTCACTCGAAGCACGCCTGAAGAGATGGGCCTGACACCTGATGGGATAGAGCAAGCCACTCCGCAATCCCCCGGTCAGCCTGGGTCAGGCCCAGGGGGCATGGAATTGAGAGAGGCCATGGGAACATGGTTCTTCTGGGTTGTTGGCTTAGGCACGGCGTGCATGCTCTTCGCGAATCTGAGCGTCATTGCCCACTTCGTCGCAATACTGGTCTCCAAAGGATCCACGGAATCCACGGGGGCTACACTCTTGAGCGTGCAACTCGTGATGGCCGTCCCGTACGTGATTGTCGGCGGTTGGGCAACGGACCGGTTCGGCGGCGCAAAGGTCCTGGTGGGAGTCATGGTGGGCGTGACTGCCGGTGTAGGCGTCCTGCTATGGGCCACGGACATCTGGTCATACGTCATTGCCACGGTGCTTCTAGCTTCTGGCGGGGCTGTCTGGCCTGTCCTGTGGGCTGGATTGGGCTATGTGTATGGAAGGGCCCACTACAACGTCATTCGACTTTCCATCTACTCCATCCTCATCCTGGGCATGTCCACGGGGCCGTACTTTGCCGGGCTCTCGTTCGACCGTACTGGCGACTACTCGTACTGGCTGACAACGCTGCTCTTCGTCTGCGCCGCTGGGATCGTGACGCTGGCGATTGCTGCGTGGGCTGAGGGGGCTGCAATCAAGAAGCCTCAGCGGGCCTAATCCCTGCTACACTGCCTCGATTGATATGGAAGAACGCACAACACCATCGCCAACAAAAATGTTCCACGGCTGGTGGATCGTAGCCACGTCGTTCGTAGGCGCAGGCGTGGGAATGGGCATCGGCGGTGTAGGCCTTGGCGTGTTCGTTGAGCCGATGACGGAGGACCTGGGCTGGTCCCGAGCGGCGATGGCCGGTGTATTCATCATCAGAGCCATCGTTATGGCGGTATTGGGTCCGATTTTGGGGCCAATCGTCGACAAACGCATGGGTGCGCAGACCCTCTACGTAGCTGGCGGCTTCATAGCCGGCGCAAGCATCATCATGCTCGCACGTGTCGATACCATCTGGCAGTTCTACATACTCTTCGGCGTTGGCTGGAGCGTGGGGCAGCTGGCCTTCGGAGGCAACCTGCTCACGGGGCCTATCGTAGCCAAGTGGTTCGTCCGGAAGCGCGGCAGGGCGATGGGCATGTACACCATGGGCATCCCCGTTGGCTCCATCGTTTTTGTGCCAATCAACATCTTTCTGGTGACTACGTTCGGCTGGGAGACTTCGTGGGTCATCCTGGGCGTGACAACGTGGGTTCTGACCATTCCCCTGGCATTGTTCACCATGCGCCGACAACCGGAGGACATTGGGCTTCATCCCGATGGAGATTCAGACGCGGACTACGAACGCGCCGCATCGCAGACTTCCGGGGCTACTGCTGTGCTCCATCGCATAGATTGGACGCTGTCCCAGGCGTTGCGCACCCCAACCCTCTACGTTCTGCTACTAGCCTTCCTGTTCATGGGAATGGCCATGGGTATCTTCACCATCCATCAAATCCCGGCCATTACCGACAAGGGTTACAGCCTTGGTGTCGCCGGTATGGTGAGTATCACCCTCTCTTCATGCTCACTGATGGTGAAACCCGTAGTCGGCTTTTTATCGGAGAGGATGCCACCAAGGTACCTGGCATCGGTCTGCTTCACCCTTGGAGCCTCCAGCCTCATAGTGCTGGGACTGGCGAACACATTGTACCTGCTCTTCCTTTTCGCAGTGCTCTACGGGTTCGGGGCAGGGGCAGCAGCGGTATTCCAGAACATCATCTGGGCTGACTACTACGGTAGGAGGCATCTGGGGGCGATCCGTGGCATGATTGCGCCCATCACGGCTATGGGTGGCGGTATCAGTCCATTCATCGCTGGTTGGATGTTCGATAGGACAGGAAGTTACGACACCATCCTGTTCACGATGGGCGGAGGCGCGTTCCTCTCAGCAGCGCTCATGCTCCTTGCCAGGCCACCGCGGGCTCGAATAGAAGAGCTACAACCGACCGCCGAGCCGTCAATGAGTGATACTAATCCTTAGAACTTCTTGAACCCGGGCAGCAGAAGGAAACTGGCACAATGAGGTACCGATGACAACGCCATTAGAGACGGCATTCACTATAGATACTTCCAGCATCAAATATGGAGTTGGAGTCACCAGGGAGGTTGGTTATGAGATCAATCGTCTGGGGGCTAAGCGAGTCATGGTTATCACCGACCCCAAGCTCACCAACAGCGAGCCTGTAGCAACCGTCATGGAATCGCTTCGGGCTGCGGGAATAGACGCTGTGTTGTTCGATCAGGTGAGCGTTGAGCCTACGGACGTCTCCATGAAACAGGCCATTGCCTTCGCTGCTGAGGGTAACTTCGATGGCTACGTAGCCGTTGGCGGCGGCTCAAGCATAGACACGGCGAAGACCGCGAACCTGTACGCCACCTACCCCGCCGACTTCCTGGCATACGTCAATGCTCCCATCGGCGAGGGGAGGCTGGTGCCCGGGCCGCTGAAACCGCTGATTGCCATTCCGACCACCACAGGAACGGGCAGTGAGACGACGGGTGTCGCGATATTCGATTTCCTTGAGATGAAGGCGAAAACAGGCATTGCCCACCGGGCGCTTCGCCCTGACATGGGTCTCATCGACCCCGAGAACACGCGTAACCTACCGGGGATGGTTGTGGCTTGTAGTGGCTTCGATGTGCTGTCTCACGCGTTGGAATCGTTCACCGCACTGCCCTTCGACCAGCGAGCTGCCCCCGATCACCCGGGCGCCAGGCCATCGTATCAAGGCTCCAACCCCATCAGTGATATCTGGGCGCTCAAGGCAGCGGAGATGGGGGCCAAGTACATCGTCAGGGCAGCACAGGACCCCACGGACCATGAGGCGAGGGGGCAGATGCTCCTTGCAGCCACGTACGCGGGCATCGGGTTCGGCAACGCGGGCTGTCACGTCCCTCATGGCATGTCATATGCAGTATCAGGAATGGTGAAGGAGTTTGTGGCTGAAGGCTACCCGGTGAACCACCCGTTGGTGCCCCACGGCATGTCCGTTATCCTGAACGCGCCGGCAGTGTTTCGGTTCACCGCGCCGACGAACCCGCAGCGACACCTTAAAATCGCCGAGGTCATGGGCGCAGACATTACCAATGCTGGGGAAGAGGACGCGGGTGAGGTGCTATCGGGCTTGCTGGCCAAACTCATCCAGACCCTTGGTCTGCCGAACGGTCTGGGCGCTGTGGGCTACGAGCCCGATGACGTGACTGGCCTGACGACGGGCACGATGCCCCAACAACGAGTATTACTCATCTCTCCAAGGCCGGTCACCGACGGCGATATCCGCCAGTTGTTCCTGGACTCTTTGAGCATCTGGTAAAGGCTCAACCGCTAGGCTCTCTCGACTCTGGTGCTTCCTCTGCGGACTCAACGGGTATTTTGGGAGGTGCCGCCAGCATGATGACAGCACCGGTGAAGGCGTAGCCAATCATGACGGCCACAAAGCTTAAGAAGTAAGAACCTTGTGCGTCATAGGCAATGGCTACAGCCATAGGGCCAATCGCTCCTGTCAGTCCCTGGAACGGACGCATGTACCCCGTGATAGCACCGATATGCTCACGTCCAAAGTAATTCGCCACAATCAACGGCCTGAGGATGAACGAGCCCCCCATGGTCAGGCCAAAGAAGATCACAAAGAAGAAGAGCATGAACGGCCCAACCACGTAGATGAGGACCAGTACGCTAATAGCTGTCAAAAGTGACTGAATTACTATGAGGTGTCGAATGGACTTCTTGTCGGCCAGGGTTCCCCAGATGATGCGCGCGCTGACGGAACAGACGCCGTAAACAGAGATAGCCAGCGTGGCTGTGCTCGTAGAGAACCCTTTCCCTTCCAGATATGGAATCCAGTTTGCCTGGAACCCCTGTTGCCCCAGGCCCCCCAGAGCAAAAGCAAAGATAATCAACCAGAACGCGGGTGTTCCAAGCGCCTGCTTCCCGCTGAAGCTGAACTCTCTACCAGACCTGCGAGATGTCTGAACGTTATTGGTTCTTGTCGCTGGTTCAGGTGGCATCTCCGCCACACCATCGGGCAGAAGGCCCATGTCCTCAGGTCTCGTCTTCACCAGGAAGGAAAGGGGCACCAGCAGCACCAGGGCCAGCACGCCCAGGAACAACCATGCATCGCGCCATCCCAGCCAGGTGATCAAGCCCAGTATGGCTATGGGGAATATCAGCGGACCTGTGCCTCCACCCATCGACGCGATACCGAGGGCCCTGCCCCGTTTGCGGATGAACCACTTGGGGAGGATGGTCTGCGTCAGGATTCCCCCTGCACCTAATGCGCCAATGGAGCCGAACACTCCGAAGAAGAGGTAGAACTGCCAGAGGCTGTCCACGTATTTCAGCGCTATGAGCGATATGCCGAGGATGATGGAGCCTACAAGCATCAACGCCCTGGGGCCGTTCTTAGTGTCACGCCAGGGGCCGACCACGGGGGAGAGCAGGCCGGTCAATGCTGTGCGGATGCTCAGGGCCACCATGAACGATGTGCGAGACCAGCCGAGTTCGTCCTCCATGGGGCTAACGAAGACGCTGACACCCCAAATGCCGATGCCAGTCTGGAAGGCACCACTGATCAGTGAGACACCAACCAGGTACCAGCCATAGAAGATTTTGGGGTTTTCTTTGGTTGTTTCCATAGCCTCTTTGTTGTCAGCAGCTTAGGTAATTGATAGATCTTCTATGAAGGAGCAGTTCGGTATCTTTCCAAGTTCGCCCGGGGCCATTCTGACCTTGGATGTCCTGTTGCCGGAGCCCACGATGATGTATGGCTGAGACTTCAGGGCCACATCGGCATAGAAGGGCAAGTCGGCGGGCAGGCCGAACACCGTGACGCCGCCAATCTCCATCCCGGTGAGTTCACGGGTCTCGTCAGCAGATGCGAAGGACACACGCGAGGCTCCCAGCAGGCGCTTCACTACATGGTTGACGTCCAGCTTCACTGATGCCTGCACCAGACACGCGCAGTACACCTTCTCGCCTCGAGTGGACGTGACGATGATGGTGTTGGCGCTGGTCTCCAGCGGGTAGCCGTACTCTCGACAGAACTCAGCAGTGTCTGCGTACTCCGATTCGCACGGGATAATCTCGTGGGCGATGGCCAGTGCGGCCAGGGCTTCTGCGACTTTGGGGTGCGGTTCATTCATGGATGTTCCAGGGTGACTCCTCATGGTGATAGCGTTGAGTGTACGGTCGACTATGAACCTGTCAACCCGAAGCGTGCGGCGAAACCCCACGAACATGCCTTGTTTTGGGCTGGCAACACGGTATCCCGGTGTCCTACCATTGCGGGTAAAGTCAGAGGAACAAGAGGTAACCCACACCCTATGAAAGTCCACGTCATAGATGGCACATACGAACTGTATCGTGCGCACTTCTCGTCGCCACCAAGCCAGTCGACTGACGGGCGGCCTGTGGGTGCGGTCAAAGGGCTCGTTCGTTCCATGCTCACGCTGCTGCGCCAGAGCGATGTCACCCACGTGGCCTGCGCCTTCGACCACGTCGTCGGGTCGTTCCGTAACGACCTGTTCGATGGCTACAAGGACGGGCGTGAGGTACCAGAAGACCTGCAGGAACAGTTCGGGCTTGCCGAGCAGGCCGTGGAAGCGCTGGGCATGGTGGTATGGCCTATGAACGAGTACGAAGCGGACGATGCGCTGGCAACCGCTGCTGCGCGGTGGGGCGTGCATCCTCAAGTGGACCAGGTAGTCATCTGCTCACCCGACAAGGACCTGGCTCAAATGGTGCAAGGCCAACAGGTTGTCTGTCTGGATAGGCGGCAGGGTATCCTCTATGACGATGCGAGGGTGGTGGAGAAGTTTGGCATTGAACCGGCATCCATCCCAGATTACCTTGGTCTGATGGGTGACAGCGCTGACGGCTTCCCGGGCATTCCACGATGGGGTGCAAAGACGGCATCACAGCTTTTGGCCGTGTACAACCACATCGAAGACATCCCGCTGGACAGCGCGACTTGGACCGTGAAGGTCCGTGGTGCGGACGCTGTTGCTACCAGCCTCAAAGAGAATTATGAGAAGGCGCTGTTCTACCGTGAGTTGGCGACCCTCAAAACAGATGTCATGTTGGCAGAGACGCTGGAGCAGCTTACGTGGCAGGGCGTCCATCAAAGTCGCTTCAACGCACTGTGCAGCGAGTACGGGTTCTCCGCCAACATCATTCGTGACCATGAGTGGAATGAACAAACCTAAGATGCTTCACAGTAGTTGGTCATCTAGTTGTATAATGGCGAACATTAAAATTGAGCTGGAGTGAGGTGTAATATGGCCAAGTTCAATGTGGGTGACCACGTTAAGGTACTGGAAGAGACAGAGGCGCTGAGGGCGCTTTGGGGTAAAACCGGCAAGATTG
>CAUZTE010000064.1:0-7265 GCA_963582565.1 Dehalococcoidia bacterium
GAAGTGCTCCGAGGGAGTTCCCGTCGAAGTAGAGGATGCCTTCAGAAAGGCTGAATTCGTCGCGGAACAGCTTAAGGGGGTCTTTCCTATCCAGCTCTTTTAATTCTTCATGTGTCATGTTCAAAAGCTCATCCCGTGTTCGATGCTATTTCAGATATGCTGAAAGCTATTGGCCAGGATGCCTTCACTGTGCTATCGATGTGAAGTTTCCGGGCAGGGTGACCTCCAAGAAGGTCATATCAGGTGAACAGCCTGTCAGCGAGTATTGTGTGTCTCTTGGAATGACGATGGAATCGCCGGGCTTAAGGTCTTGGTTGCTCCCGTCCTGAGAAAACGACATTTTCCCGGACATGACGAATGTAAAAAGGAACTCTTCCTGGTGAATAGTGACGGGTGTTGCGCTGCCGCCCGCTGATCGGACGACCTTCGCTCCAGCCACCCCCCGGGTCGCATCATTGATACCGATGTCCCGAGTCTCAAACCCCTCGTGGCGCCACGGAGTCCATATGTCTGTATCAGAATCATGGTAGAGGAACAGCTGCTCCCCAAATAGCTTCTCCGGTGTGTTCTTACCTGTGGGCAGGCTCATCACCAGATCGCCGTGGGTCTCATGTTCCGCGGGGCAACCCACCTCGATGACCTCCAGGCCATCGGAGGACTCTAGGACGCGATGTCGTATTTCAGGAGGTTGTAGGAAGCAGTCGCCGGCCTTCATGAGAATAGGCTCTCCCTGATCCTCATACGCCACTTTCACCCAGCCCTTGTAGCAAAAGATCATCTGAAAGCGGACTTTGTGGAAATGCACGTAGTCGCCCACGGGCCCTCCTTCAGAGATTTTTATGTGTGATGCGATGAATCGCCCGCCCTGCCTGTTTGGAATGAGGTCCCGATAGAGCATCCCTGCTCGACCGGTCTTCCATGAGGCGCTGTCGCTTATCTTGCTGATGACCAGGGATTGATCTTCTGGTGGTATGGAGAGGGGCGGATTCGCTTCTTTGACTAGTACCTTTGTGCCGTTTGGCGCTGTGACTTCTTCACCATCATCAACAGATACCTTTGTTAGGTCACAGTTCATTCGAAGGGTCTGGCCGGGTAGCTCCGCCCCCGATTCAAGCCTGATTCGAATCCCATGACCAATGATTATTGCGGTGGATGGGTTATCGGCAGGGAAAATCGCCGCGACAGCAAACCCTAGCTTCTTCGTGAAGAAGTTGATGTTCTCAGTAATGTCGGCGCATGGGATGACGATCTCAGCGGTCTCAATGGTAGATAGGAGTTCATCGGCGGATGTGTTAGCCATAATTCAATCTCTCATTCCATGAATACAAGGCAGTACCTTTTGTACACCCTGCAAATGATAAACCACTGGTCAATTCAACGTCACTGGCATGAGTTACGGAACGGTGCCAGTTTAGATAACGAAAAACCAGCGGCCATACCGGCCGCTGGTTTTCTTTGGCTGGGTGAACGTGCCGAGGGGCAGGGTCGAACTGCCGACACACGGATTTTCAGTCCGTTGCTCTACCACTGAGCTACCTCGGCGACGGTATCTAGGATAGGGGTCGCTCACATAGCGTGTCAAGCTGATATACTCCACCCGTGAAGCTCTCTGCCGCATATCCATGGCCTGGAAGTTTGGAAGAAGCCAAATCGCTTCAGCTTGAACTTGCGGGCCAGGTCTCCCACCTCAATGAAGTACCTGAGCAACTCCGATACGTAGCTGGCATAGACATCTCCCCACCCGACGATGACGGTTGGGTGCTTGGCGCTGTGGTCGTTCTCAAGTGGCCTGAATTGGAGCTTGCAGAGGTTCGAATCGGTCGCGCGAAACCACCGATCCCCTACATCCCCGGCTACCTAGCCTTCCGGGAAGTGCCGGCTGCTATCGATGCATTGGAAAAGCTGCAACTAACACCGGATGTTATACTTGTAGACGGGCAGGGAACCGCTCACCCTCGTAGATTCGGCCTGGCCTGCCACCTGGGGCTCGTCACGGAGGTGCCAACCATCGGGTGCGCCAAGACCAGGCTGCTGGGTCGCTACGAGACTTTGGCCGCCGAGCGAGGGGCATCGTCGCTCCTCATCGACAAGAGCGATGCAGTGGGCAAGGTCGTTCGCACTAGGACCGACGTCTCTCCCTTATACGTGTCGGTTGGGCACAAAGTGGACATTGAAACAGCGGTGGCCATCGTGTTGAAGAGCTGCGGGACGTATCGACTACCAGAAACGACGCGGTTCGCCCACCTGGCCGCAGCAGGCAAATACCCAGAAGGCCTGTACGGAAATGGGTAGTAGCAGGAACTGAAATCTGTGGCAATCTCGTTATAATAAATAGGAATCACAGCCTTTCAATAAGTCTGAAGCAAAGGGACATCATGTTAGAGCTACGGTCGCAGATACAGGAACTCCAGGGGCGCATAGCCTATCTCCTGGAGCGTCTTTGACGTAGCTGGTAAAGAACAGGAGCTTGGACGGCTCCAAACTCAGTCCGTAGAGCCAAAGTTCTGGGACGACACAATGGGTGCTCAAGCGGTCATGCAGCGTCTGGCTACGCTGCATGAAGAGATATCGACGTGGCGTGACCTGGAGATCCAGACGGCGTCGCTTGCTGAGCTGCTTGAACTGAGTATGGAAGAGGGTGCTGGCGACGTAGCCAATGACATCGCTCGAGAAACCGCTGAACTCACGGAAAAGATTGGAGAGCTTGAGTTCCAACTCGTCTTTTCCGGCCCCCACGATGATCGCAGCGCGATTTTTGCCATTCACGCAGGCGCTGGCGGGTCCGACTCTCAGGATTGGGCACAGATGCTCCTTCGTATGTACCTGAGGTGGGCCGAGCGTAAGAAGTGCAAAACCACCATCCTTGAAACCTCCCCGGGTGAGGAGACGGGCATCAAGAGCGCAACGGTGGAAGTCACCGGGCCCTTTGCTTACGGCTGGCTGAAAGTAGAACGCGGCGTCCATCGACTCGTCAGGTTGTCGCCCTTCGATGCGGATCATCTACGACATACCTCCTTCGCGTTAGTCGAAGTGCTTCCGGAAGCGGACGGGAACCTGGAAGTCCAGATCAACAGCGAGGATTTGCGCATAGACACGTATCGCGCTAGCGGTCATGGCGGGCAGAACGTCCAGAAGCTGGAGACCGCCGTTCGCATCACCCACCTACCGACGGGCATTGTGGTGACGTGCCAGAACGAGCGTTCCCAGGGGCAGAACCGCGATGTGGCAATGAAGGTGCTTCAGGCGCGCCTCATCGACCGTGAAGAGCAGATCCGCGCAGAGGAGCAGGCCAAGCTCAAGGGTGCCCATGTCTCCGCCGGTTGGGGAAATCAGATCCGAAGCTATGTACTTCATCCGTATAAGATGGTGAAGGATCATCGCAGCGGCTATCAGACCAGTGATTCTCAAGCTGTGTTGGACGGGGAGATAGATGAACTGCTGCGAGCCGAGTTGATGAATCTGGTGGGCAAGGAAGACGCGTCTTAGTGAGACGTCCCACGATAGCATTGAAACATGTAAGGAGTCTGGTATGAGGCATTGGCTACGAGCATTTCCAGCGTTGGCGCTCATTGGTCTGGTGAGTTTGATTGTTGCTTGTGGCGGCGATTCAGAGACCTCACCACAACCCCAGGCCACAGTGGCATCTCAGCTTGCTGCGACCCTTGGCGATGCGCCCGCCACCGCCGGTGAGGGTGGGGTGTTCCGCCGATTGTGGAACGAGCCACCCACGTTGGATCCCCACCAAGTTGGCGATGTTGATTCCGCCGGCGTCCTGGTAGAGGTGTTCAGTGGTCTGGTGACGCTAAACACTGACCTGCAGGTTGAAGCGGACCTGGCGGAGCGATGGGAAGTCAGCGCTGACGGCATGACCTACACGTTCTTCCTTCGCAGCAATGCCAAGTTCCATGACGGGAAGCAAGTCACGGCTCAGGATGTGAAGTACTCCTTGGAACGGGCGTTGGATCCTGAGACCTACTCGCCCCAGGTCGAGACCTACCTTGACGACATCGTGGGTGCTGCCGAGAGGATTAACGGTACTGCCCAGGATATATCGGGGTTGCGGGTCATCAACGACAGCACCATCGAGATCACTATCGATGCTCCCAAGGCGTATTTCCTAGCCAAACTCACGTATCCCACAGCCTTCGTCGTCGACCGAGAGAATATCGAAAAAGAGGGCGACGACTGGACACGTAAACCCAACGGTACGGGCCCATTCAAGTTAACCTCCTACAAGATTGGTGAGGTAATCATCCTGGAGCGTAATCCCCACTACTACCGGGGGCCTGCGCTGCTGGACAGGGTTGAGCTGATTCTGAGTGGCGGCTCAGCGATGGCGATGTATGAGAACGGGGAGATCGACATCACCGGCGTGGGGCTTGCCGATCTGGATAGGGTGTCCAACCCCCAGGAGTCGCTGAACCGGGAGTTGATCGTCTCGCCTCCTGGATTCAGCCTCAGCTACATCGGCTTCAACGTAGAGCAGCCGCCCTTTGATGACGCCAACTTCCGCATGGCTCTGGCTCTGTCCATCAACAAGCAGCTCATCGCCGATCAGGTGCTTGCCAACCTTGTGGTACCGGCTACCGGCATCCTTCCTCCGGACTTCCCGGGTTACAGTACGAGCGTCCAGGGGCCGTCTTACGATGCCGAACGAGCCGTGGCGCTACTGGCTCAGTCAGCCTACGCGAACAACGTGCCTCGCATCGTCGTCACTGTCCCGGGCACAGGTGGTTCGGTAGGCCTGGATCTAGAAGTAATCTTAGAAATGTGGCGGACAACGCTAGGAATTGATGTAGAAATCCAACAGGTTGAATGGGCCACGTTCCTCCAGGACTTGAACGATCAGCGGTTGCAAGCATTCGCCGGTCTTGGCTGGCAGGCGGATTACCCTGACCCACAGGACTTCCTGGACATCCTCTTCCATTCAGAGAGTCGGCTGAACCACAGCGCATACACAAATGCGGAAGTGGACGGTTTGCTGGAGCAGGCCAGGGTAGCTACTGAGTGGGAAACCCGGAAGTCGCTCTACAACAAGGCAGAGCAGCTCATCGTCGACGACGTGCCGTGGATACCCCTTTGGTTCAGCGGCGAGAACGTGTTGTTGCTGAAACCCTACGTGAACGACTACAGAGTCACGCCCCTCATTGTTCCGAAGCTGAAATACGTCTGGATAAGCCAGGATTGAATCCTGGACACATGTTCCTGTGGCTACCTAAGGGTGTACGCCTAGGGAGGATAAATCAAAAGCCCTCGTCCATTGGATGAGGGCTTTTGATTACCTCACTGCTTTGGGGCAGCTTTAGTCTCAGATATACCTAGCTGACGACAGGGACCGGGACGTAGCGTTCAATGAATAATTCCATGGCATCGCAAACGGCGTCCGCGAACATTGGCTCTCTATCGAAGATGTGGTCCTGGCCTGCGTAAAGGTGCATGTCGACAGGGACTCCAACTTCTTCCAACACCTGGAAAAAACGCATGGAGTTTGAGTAATCCACCTGAGTATCCGCTGTGCCGTGGACTAGCATGGTCGGCGGGAAGTTCGAAGTCACCTGGTAGACGGGGCTGGCTGCTTTGAGAAACTCGGGACTGGGGTTCTTGCCGTACAGTTTCTCCCGGCTTTCGTCCTGGCCCCTGTTTGTGACGTCCGTTACCGGATACACGCCAATGACTGCTGCCACTTCGCTACTGACTCCAGCGTTGCCGCCATCACCCTCGAAGTCTGCGTTGCCGGGTGTCCCTGCCGCGAGCAACGACAGGTTGCCGCCTGCCGACGCTCCGCCCAACACGATGCGGTCAGGGTCGATTCCCAAATCCTTGGCGTTGGCGCGGGCCCATCGGATGAACGCCTTGGCGTCCTGTATTTGCGCGGGCCAGGGAGCATCGTCCATCACCCGATACTCCGTAGCGATGAAGACGTAGCCCTTCTCTGCCATCCGGCTGGCGTAGCGGTCATGCAGACCGGCTTTGTTTGCAATGCGAAAACCGCCGCCGGGCAGAAAAACGATCCCCAGACCGTTGGCGTTCTCCCCGGGGTAGAAGATGTCCACCTTGAGATCCCGACCTGCAACGGTCGTGGCTACCACATCTGTTTCTATTCTGATATTTGGCACGGCTTCCCCTCCTGTGTTTCTCGAGTTGCTTGATTTGGCGTCGATTATACATCGCTCGTGCAACCCTGGTCGGTTGTGCCTGCATTGCACGTAGTAGAATCAGACGCAGCGTAGATTGTTTCATGAAAGGGCGTGATGACCGCATTCATCGTGCGAAGGCTCCTGTGGCTGCCAGTCCTCCTGGTAATCGTGAGCTTCGTGACCTTTGTGCTGGGCTTCTACGGTCCGGGCGATCCCGCTGAAGTGCGCCTTGGAACCCGTGCAACCCCGGAAGCGGTGGAGCGAGTGAGGGAGCAGCTAGGCCTGGATCGAAACTTCTTTGTGCAATACGGCTCATACGTGTGGGACTTCGTCCGCGGCGATCTGGGTGACAGCTACATCTTTCAGGGTAGAAGCGTCCGTGAACTGGTCATGCCCAAAGTCTGGATATCCGCGCAGCTTGGCTTTGCAGCTATGCTCATCAGTGTAGGCGTGGGGATACCTTTGGGTCTGATAACCGCCTACAAGCAGGGGACATGGCTGGATACCACGCTGGTAAGCCTTTCCCTTCTGTTTCTCTCCACTCCCGTATTCATCTCCGCGCCGTTCCTCATCCTCTTCTTTGCAGTGAACCTGGGTTTCTTCCCGGTGTCCGGTTGGGACGGCTTCTTCAGCACCAGCTTGATAATGCCTGCGCTAGTAATGGGGATGCCGGGCATTGCTGGGATGACGAGATTGACCAGGGCCAGTGCAGTAGATGTCCTGAGCCAGGATTACATACGTACCGCACGAGCCAAGGGTCTGTCTGAAGTGACCGTTCAAGCCCGACACGTGCTGCAAAACGCTCTGATGCCCGTTGTAACCATCCTTGGGCTGAGCCTTGCCGGCCTGGTTGAAGGGGCTTTCATCACTGAGACGATCTTTGGCATCCCAGGCATCGGCAGGTTGGCTGTCGATTCAATATTCAGTCGAGATTACCCGGTAATCATGGCTCTTGTAATCATTGTGGCAACGGTCTTTGTGCTAGCGAACCTACTCGTCGACTTGTTGTACGGCTTCCTGGACCCGCGTACCAGGCAGAGTGTGGGCGGCTATGGCGGACGCTGATTTGAATAGTAATGTTGGCTCAGAAACTGCAGACCTCCAAGATCAGCCAATGGAGAGGTCTCG
>CAUZTE010000065.1:0-7259 GCA_963582565.1 Dehalococcoidia bacterium
TCTCCTGGCCCTGTAGGGCATTTATGCCCCAAAAGGGCCTTTGCTTTCAATGCGTTAACCCACAGTGTAACAGAAAGCGCCACAGGTACAAAGCCTCGTGCCGTAGGCCATACGCGCTTTAGTCCCAACGCCGCAGCGACACATGTACGGCTTTAGTCCCCGCCAGAGGCCATACGCGCTTTAGTCCCCACGCCGCAGCGACACATGTACGGCTTTAGTCTCCGCCGGAGGCCATACGCGCTTTAGTCCCCTCGCACACCGCACGAGTAACAGGAAAGTTAACGAATTAGTAGTGATTTTGGTCGGTTCAAAAGAGGCCAAACCTCCGCCGCAGAAAACCCTCAGCCCGGACATCGGGGAAGAGCATGTCCAGTGGGTCGTCGCCGATTAGCCAGGTGATGAGGACGTGGGAGCAGTCGCGGCACCAGGAGACGGCGTCAGCGTTCCGGATGTCGAGCACGCTGGTGTCCGCTCCGTCAAACAAATCGACGGTGCCTGTGGACACCTCAAGCCCATCGAAGAACGACTCCACCTCCCGACGTGTCTCCTCGCCAAGGTGGGTTCGGTGCTCGTGGGGGCATCCGGTGCCTTGCGTCATAAAGCTGACCTACTTCGTCGGTAGTTAGAAATCACGCTATCAGGGCCGTAGCCCACAAAACAGCCTAAGGCTGAAATAAGTCCAGGTACTTGAGCCCGCTGCCCGTGTTCAGCAGCACGATGCGCTCGTCCTTACCGACAGTCCCGTCAGCAAGTAGCTTCTTCAGTGCAGCCAGCGTCGCAGCGCCTTCGGGGCACGCGAAGATGCCTTCAGCGACGGCAATCTCTCGCACACACGCCAGGGCCTCGTCGTCAGTGACCGTCAAGGCCGTGCCGCCGCTCTCCCGTAGGCATTGCAGGATCAGATAATCCGCATAGGGGCCGGGCACCCGAAGCCCAGCAGCCACAGTCTGAGCGTTCTCCCACGGCTCGCAGTGATCGGCACCCTCAAGGAACGCCTTCACCACCGGCGCGCACCCGGCAGCCTGCACAGCTATCATCCGCGGTCGCTTACTGTTCGGCAGCCACCCCATCTCCTCCATCTCCGCAAAGGCCTTCCACATCCCCAGCAGGCCCGTCCCGCCGCCCGTTGGATACACAATCACGTCCGGCAGAGTCCATTCCAACGATTCCGCAATCTCATAGCCCAGGGTCTTCTTGCCCTCGACCCGATACGGCTCCTTCATGGTCGACATATCGAACATGGGTGTTGTGACCGCCCGTTCCCGTGCGATGCGGCCTGCGTCACCGATGTGGCCATCCACTAGCTCAACCTCTGCCCCGGCGATGCCCGATTCCAGGATGTTCGACTGCGGTGTTGATTTCGGCATGAACAGGTGCGCTTCCAGCCCCGCTCTGGCGGCGTAGGCGGCCATCGCTCCCGCTGCGTTTCCAGCCGATGGCACCATCATCTTCGTGACGCCAAGCTCCTTGGCCTTGGACACCGCAGCAGCCATCCCCCGCGCCTTGAACGATGCCGTAGGGTTCAGCCCCTCGTCCTTGATGTACAGGTCCGTGCACCCAAGCGACTCGCCAAGCTGGTTCGCCCGCATCAATGGCGTACCGCCCTCGCCCAGCGTTGCTACGTTCGTCGCGTCCAGCACCGGCAACACCTCAAAGTACCGCCACATGTTTTGCTCGCGGGGGGCCAGGTCCCAGGGAGAGAGCATCTTCTTCACCGCCGCAAGGTCGTATCGCGGGTACAGCACCTTGGCGCAGGCCGTGCACACCGTATGGAGTTCAGAAGCATCGTGCCGCAGCCCGCAGCCCGTGCATTCCAGGTGGGTCAAGTAGCTTTTCATCGATTTGTCCTTGTAGTAAATGATTCCTTTTCCCTATGGGGGAAGGCTAGGATGGGGGTTCCGATTTCGTCCGGCCATCATAGCATAGCCGCCAGCCGTTTTCCTCCGTTCTTTAGCGATACCGCGGCCACGCGTAGACAAGTCGCACCTTGCCACAGATAATGCGTGACCATACGAGGGAATCCTGTTCGTGGCGAGGTGTCCGATGACCACAGACAACAGACCCAAAGGCGCTCAGATTATCGGCAGCGTGCCCTTGGGCAGTGTTGAAGAGGTCATGACCACCCTGGTCGACTCCTTGGGCCAGCACATCGAGCGACTTCCCGACGGCGAGCTTGGCAACCGGGCGATCTGGATCGCCTGGCAGCGCGCTGTCTTCAACAAGTTGGGGGGGAAGTTTGAGGACGTTGAACCCGCGCCGGACGCCTACGTGCAGCGACCTCGACTCCGCGCCAAATACGGCGTCACTGCTGCCGATATAGACCTTGGCCCGCTGGGCTACGCCAAAGCCGCTATAGAGTCCTACGCCGTGTTCAAGCGCTTGAAGGGTGAGGGGAAGATACCTGCCCATGTGCGGTTCCAGGTGGGGCTACCGGCGCCGCTAGAACCAGCAATCGGCCACTTTGAGACAGACACCCACGCCCTCATGGGGCCTATCAACGAGAAGGCGTTAATGGGCGAACTTGATCAGATACTGGACGCCATACCCCTCAGTGAGTTGGCCATCCAGTGGGAGTTCGTATATCAGTTGGCCATCCTGGAAGACGCCTATGACACCATCATGAAAGACCCGTGGTCGGAGATACCCGCCCGGCTCGCTGCACTGACAGACGCCGTCCCGGAGCCGGCGCAGGTGGGCTATCACTTCTGCTACGGGGACTCTGGCCACCGGCATTTCAAGCAGCCTGCGGACATGGGTATCATGGTTCGCGTGGCTAACGGCATCGTGAGCGGCGTCCATCGCCAGGTCACCTGGATGCACATGCCCGTTCCCCTTGACCGCAACGACGATGCCTACTTCGCTCCTCTTAAAGAGCTGCAGTTGCCCGATGGCACGGATTTCTTCCTGGGCCTCATCCACAACACGGACGGCCTGGAAGGCGCGCAAGCTCGAGTGGCAGCAGCAGCAAAGTCGTGCAGCAGCTTCGGCGTCGCAACGGAGTGTGGCCTTTCGAGAAGACCCGCCGAGACGGTTCCAGTCCTACTCAAGATACATACACAACTCGCAGACCCACGATAAACAAACACAGGAGACGCACCATGCCGACCATCGAAGAACAGTACCAGGCCAAGCATCCTACGTCCCAGGAGACCTACGCCGATGCTATGGATATCTTCCCAGACGGCGTCACCCACGATAACCGTTTCCTGATGCCCTTCCCCGTTGTGGCGACCCACGCCAAGGGGAGCCGGAAGTGGGATGTGGACGGCAATGAGTACGTTGATTATGTCATGGGCCACGGTGCGCTGCTCCTCGGCCACGGCCACCCCGATGTGGTGAAGGCCGTCACGGACAAGGTGACCCAAGGCACCCACCTGGGAGCCAACACCATGGAGGAGATTGAGTGGGGACGTCTGGTGCAGAAGCTCATCCCTTCAGCCGAACGTGTGCGCTTCACATCCTCCGGTACGGAAGCCACGCTGCTGGCCCTCCGGTTGGTTCGAGCGTTCACCGGCAAGAACAAGGTCATTAAGTTCCAGAGCCATTTCCACGGCTGGCACGATTTCCTACTGGCGGGCTCTGGTCGCAACATGGGTGGCATCGCCCCGGAAGTCGCAGCGCTGTCCTACGTCCTGCAGCCCAACGACATTGGCGCAGTAGCACGCACGCTGGAGGAGCACGACGATATCGCAGCAATCATCCTTGAGCCCACAGGCGCTGGCATGGGCCAGATACCGGTATACCCAGAGTTCCTTCAGCAACTCCGCGACGCCACAACCAAGCACGGCGTCGTACTGATCTTCGACGAGGTGGTTACGGGTTTCCGTATCTCCACCGGAGGCGCTCAGGCCCTCTACGGCGTCACCCCGGACGTCACCACGTTGGCCAAGATCCTTGCGGGCGGGCTCCCCGGCGGTGCTGTCTCCGGTAGAGCCGACATCCTGAACATGATCGCCCACGATGAGAGCAACGGCGATAACCGTGTCGGCCACGCAGGCACGTTCAACGCCAACCCTCTGGCAGCAGCAGCAGGCACAGCGGCGCTGAAGCTGGTTGCAACGGGTGAGCACAATGCCAAGGCGGACGCCACAGCCATCGTGCTGCGACGCGGCATCAACGACCTCATGACCCGCATGGAGATACCCGGCTGCTGTTACGGCATGGCATCGATATTCCAGCTTCGGTTAGGCATGCAGTGCCAGTGCTCCGACGACCAACATCAGCACCCATCGGAGTCGCAGGGCGCGACGCCACCAGCATTGGTAAGGCAATTGCGGTTGGCTGCGTTGAACTCAGGCATGGACCTGATGGGCGGACGCTCCGGCCTCGTCTCATCTGCCCACACAGACGCGGATATCCAGGAGACGCTGGGATTCTTTGAGGAGACATTCACCGCCCTCCGCACTGACGGCCTGGTCTAGCAAGGCTGAGCCTTGACCCAGGCTACGAGGCCCTTGTCATTCTGAGGAGTACGCGACGAAAAATCAGGGGTGGGGCACGCTTATCGCTGCGGCTAGGGGACTACCCCCCTGGCCCAAAGGCCAGTCCCCGGCACATGGCCTGACGGCCGTCAATCATTGTCATTCTGAGGAGCGAACGACGAAGAATCTGGAGAGTTTCCCTCCCCTCGTAGGGGAGGGTTAGGGTGGGGAAACTTGGGCCGCCTGGCCCTCAGGCCAGTCCCCTACATGCGCCACAACACTGGGGAGTCCAGAGGGGTTCTCCGGAGCCTGTCCTGAGCTTGCCGAAGGAGCACAGGGCTCCGGGGGATGTGCCCCCGGCCTGGTTACAGCAACATCGCTCGTAGCTCATCAACGTGATCTATCTGGTAGTCGGGCGGCTGGTTGGCTGCTGGCCATTCGCGGCCTCGTTTCACCCACGCGGTTGGCATCCCCGCCGACTGCGCTCCACCGATGTCCGTTTCTACGTTGTCGCCCACAAAGAGCGTGTCAGCCGCCGATATGCCGCCTAGCTGCTTCAAACCGTCCTGGTAGATACGTGGATCAGGCTTCTCGTACCCCACTTCGCCAGACACGACCACGAACGGCACTATATCGTCAAACCCTGACGATGCTACTTTCGGCCGTTGGGTCGAGCCCCCGTTGGTGATGACACCCCAAGGCATCCCGGTGGCGTGCAACTCTCGCAAAAATGCCACAACTCGCTCGTCGGGCAACGTGGAGATGGGCTGTGTCCGGTTGTGGAATGCCAGCAACTCTTGAAGGGACCGGGTTACCCCAGGCCAGTATTGTAGAATAAGGCCATACACATCTTCCCTTGGAGCATTTCCATCTTCATCCCACACCACCATCAACTCAACGAAGTCGTCACGGGAAATGACAGCCTGGATGGCAAGCTCCTCGTCGTGCAGCGCTCCTGCTACACGCCCGAACGCCGCAACACGGTCAATCAGCGTGCCATCGAGGTCGAACAACGCAGCTTTATACTGGCCCATCCCGCTCCTCCGCTTCAATCTCCGCCCGACTGCTAGCTTTCGCGGCGTCCTTGGCGTCACACGCTGCCGCGTACTCGATTATGTGACGCGCAGCCTGAGCGATTTTAGCATCAATGACCAGCCCGTTAAGCACGCCATAGGGGAGACGCGCGCGGTCAGCTTCGGCGTGAACTCGCAGGGCTTCAACGGCCTCGGCTACGTCAGGGGTGGATGGTCGCAGGTGTTCGTTGGCGGCTGCGACCTGTCGTGGGTGGATGCAGAAGGTGCTGCGACACCCCGCCAGCCATGACGCCCGCATAGACCGTTCCAGTGCTTCGATGTCGCCGTAGTCGGCGATGGTCGCCTTGCCCGATGTCCACGCTCGGCCGTTCACCGTAAGCCCCAGAGCACGTGCTACCAGACCGACTTCGCCACGAGGGTACGCCAGCACATCGTGGTGTTGCAGGGTGTCGAAGGAAGCACCCAGGTCCGCCGTGAGGTCAGCCTCGCCCAACACTCCGAACGACGTGATACGCCTGCTGCTCGTGGCGATGGCGTAGGCGTTCTGAACCCCTACCGCTGTTTCAATCATGGGCATGATCTCAACAGAACCTGCAGGCATTGACCGTTCGGTTTCAAGTCTGGTGAGTAACGAGTCCAACGCCGTTATCTGCTCGGGGGATTCGGATTTGGGCAAAACCACGGCGCACAAGCCCTGCCAAATCGCGGCCGTACAGTCCTCGACTACAGTGTCGGCGTTGACGCGGACTGCCACCTCTGCGCCACCTCGTTGTGCAAGGGGAATCGCCTCTTGCACCATGTCGCGCGCGTTTTGCTTCTCGTCAGGCGCCACGGAGTCCTCAAGGTCCAGCACAACCATGTCAGGACTGTGCTTCCAGACGCCTTCTATAAAGCGACGCACGTTGGCCGGGGTGAACAACATAGAGCGGCGGACAGCAGTCATCGCTGAGGCCTAACTCTTTTGAGCTGACCGCTCAAAGTCAGACGGCACAACCGGACGCCACGTCGCGGACAGTGGGTAAGGAGTCTCTCCTTGGCGAGGTGCCGCGAGGGGTCGCCACGTATTCGACTCTTGCGGGGTTACACCGTTGTTCGATGCCGCAACTAGTTGCACTGCGGATGCTGTTGGAGTTAAAGCCGATTGTTCCGGTTTGACCTCAAAGTACGAGGGCACAACGGGCTGCAACATTGCAGGGAGTGGCGGCGGTAGTTGGAGTGCAGGCAGTGGTGGGTGAAAGCCGGGGAACGCCGTGTTGCATGAGTCAATAACTTCCGGGTGCGTCGTCATACCACCAATGAACCCGGCATCTCTAGACGTCTTTGCAGCCTGAGTCAACCGCTTCCCAACATCCTGGCCCAAGACCTCAGCCAGATGGCCTGGTACGATGTCCGTTCCAAGCAACCCAATCATCGGCACCCCGGCTTCGGTGGCACCAGCGGTTATCCTACCCTGCATGTACACCGGGTCCGGATAGCTTGGCCTCAACGCAATTGTTTCCGGCGTTTCCAACAAGTCATGGGCACTCACAACCGTAGCCATCACCCTGGGGCTGGCAGCAAGCGTTTCACGGACAGCCCAGACCGCGGCGGCCGTATCCAGTGCTACAACAATACCCACTTGCTGGGGTAACTTTCGCTCTTCCTCCAGCGATGCCAATGCTTCCTCAATGAGTCGTACTCGTTCCACTGAATCAGCTGCGATCACTACGCCCGAAAGCCCGGGCCAAACGCAGGCGTCCAGGTCTTCTCGGAACGAATCAACACCGATGCGAGCCCACACGCTTTTGGAGGAGCTTGCTGCTGC
>CAUZTE010000066.1:0-7187 GCA_963582565.1 Dehalococcoidia bacterium
TGGTCTCCTTGAAGAGCCGCCCGCGTCCCTCATACCAGAGAGACGCCACCAGCAAGGAAAAGGTTCCGAGCTTATCGCTTGGTGTACTGAGGTGCGCGACGGGCTCGTTTGAGTCCGTACTTCTTACTCTCTTTGACCCGGGCGTCCCTGGTCAGCATCCCGTGGCTTCGGAGTATTTTGCGCAGTTCCGGGTCATAAATCAGCAATGCCTTGGAGATACCAGCCCGGATCGCATCGCCCCAGGCTGCCGTGCCGCCGCCGTGAAGCTTGGCAACTACCGTGAACTTTCCCAGCGTATCAGTGACCAGAAGGGGCTCAAGGGCCGCCATCTGCCAGGTCATCCACGGCAACGCCTGTTCCAGGGACCGACCGTTCACCACAACCTCGTCGCCCTCAGGATAGAGGCGCACCTGGGCAATGGCCTGCTTGCGCTTGCCGGTTCCGTAGTAATAGCGTTGTTCGCTCTGTGTTGACGATGACCGAGTTGTCATACGGTTCCCTTCTTCATAGACCTAGGAATTATTTTCAGTAGTATCCTCGCCCGGTGCATAACCTACAAGCTGGGCTTGGTGCGGGTGGTCAGAACCGGAGTAGACCTTCATACGCTTCAGCATATGCCTACCCATAGTCGTCTTGGGCAGCATTCCCCACACAGCCATCTCAATGACCTTGTTGGGAGTCCTATCCAACAGCTTGTCCATCTTGATGGTGCGGAGACCGCCCTGATATCCACTATGGAAGTGATATTCTTTCTGCTCACGTTTCTTGCCGGTAGTCTTCACCTTGGAAGAGTTCACCACAACAACAAAGTCACCCGTGTTGATGGTGGCCGTGTACGTAGGGCGATGCTTGCCCTGCAGAATTGTTGCAATCTGTCCAGCCATACGACCCAGCGGCATTACAGACGCATCAAACAGATGCCACCGCGGATCCAACTCTGTGGGCTTTGCAACGTATGTCCTTGTTCGTTTAATCGCTACCATGATGGCGTCCTATCGTTCTGATCCGTAGATCAAGAGTATGTCTCTCGTAAAAAGTCCTGTCCCGTAGGGCTGCTACTGTCCAGTATCCCATCTTTGTAAACCACCTGCATCAAATACAAGCCGTGGGCCGGAAGCGTTGGGCCAGAAACCTCACTAGACGTGCCGTCCAGGAGCGCTCCTACCTCAGCCTCCTCCAATGTTCCTCTGCCCACTCTGGTCAGTGTCCCTGCAATGCGTCGCGCTTGTTGAGGCAGGAAAGCGTTTGCTTCCATGTCCACCACCACAAGTGCGCCGTTGCGCCAGACCCTGACCCCAAACATTGTCCTTACTGTGTCCCTACCGTTGAACCGTGATGCCCCGCAGAAGATTCGATAATTGCGCGTCCCTAATAACCCTTGGGCTGCCCGATGCATCGCCTCCACATTCAACGGATGCCGCTCGTGGTGCGCGTATCGCACCCAGAGTGCCGATGGCTCCGATTGGTTCAGTACTAAGTACCGGTACAACCGACGCTCCGCATTCCGCCTGGGATCGAATTCAGTGCCGACCTGTGTTGCCTTCAGTACACGTATGTCCTGAGGCAGCGACGCGTTCAGTGCCCGGAGGTACACCTGTTCCGTGTACTCAGATTCCGTGTTGAACGCTACTACCTGGCCATATGCATGTGCTCCGGCATCGGTCCTACCAGCACCCTGTGTTTTAACGTACTTTCCTAAGAAACCCTGTAGCGCATCCTCCAGAGTCCCCTGAACTGTCATTCCCTTGGATTGCACTTGAAAGCCCCGGTAGCGTGTACCATCGTACTCCACCACTAGGGCTATCCTGCGAACCTCTTTGGAAGCCATTACGCTCCCCCACCCTGCTTACTGACTAGACCAGTTCTATCAGGGCAACAGGTGCTGCATCGCCAACGCGATAGCCCACCTTCATGATTCGCGTATAGCCGCCGGGCCGCTCTTTGTACTTCAGCGCCAGCTCTTCAAACACCTTGGTGATAACTTCATTGTCCTGCACGAAGGCGAAGGCCATTCTGCGACAATGTATGGCACGTGCCCGGTTCTCCGGCGTATCTCCGCCGTCCATGGCCCTGGCAGCACGGCAGCCCCACGAGATGAATCGCTCTGCTACCGGTCGCAATGCCTTGGCCCTGGCTTCGGTCGTCTGAATACGACCGTGCAGGATCAAGGAACGAGTCAAGCCCTTCAGGAGGGATTTACGCCCTCCGCTTGCCCGACCTAATTTTTTTATGTGCATCTGATGAGGCATGACCCTTAGTCCTCCTTAGGAAACTCAGTGACAGATTCTTCTTCGGCAACTTCCTCAGCACCACTCGCATCGTCCGTCTGGGCTGCATCATCTGCAGCGCTGTCAGACGCCTCTGCGTCATCACTTCGCCCCAGGAAGCTGTCTGGTACAGGAAGGTCGATCTCTTCTAATCGTGCTCTCAGCTCGTCCAAAGACTTCTCACCGAAGTTGCGGATCTTCAAGAGCTCAGCAGCCGTGCGTTCCAGCACTTCGCCCACCTTGTTGATGCCCGCACGCTTCAAGCAGTTCAACGTTCTGGAAGATAGCTCCAGCTTCTCAACGGTAACGTTGTAGATCTCCGCCGGAATGTCCGAGTTGCTGGGGTTGTCGGAATTATTGTTGACCTCTCCTGCCCCAATGAGCAGTGCGCTGTGATCCATCAACACCTTGGCTGCTGTGTGGACAGCATCCAAGGGGGAAATCGTCCGATCCGTCCAGACCTCAATGATCAAACGCTCATAGTCGGTGACCTGGCCTACCCTGGTGAACTCAACAGAGTAGTTGACCTTGCGCACCGGGCTGAAGATAGCATCCACAGGCAGTGTGCCAATGGAGTGCCCGTCCGCCTGCTGTGCCGGCACATAACCCGTTCCGCGCTCCACATTGAACTCCATGTTCAGTATGCCTTCAGCGGAGTCCAGTGTGCCGAGATGCAACTCAGGGTTAACAATCTCAAAATCGGCAGGAGCCACAATATCGCTGGCATAGATCTCGCCAGGACCTCTGGCTTCAAGTCGCAATCTCCCAGGCCTGTCTGTGTGTGCCCGGAGACGAATCGTCTTAACACGCTGAATGATCTCCATAATCTCTTCCTTCAGATGAGGAAGGGTGGAGTACTCATGCAGCACGCCGTCTATACGAACCCACGTAACAGCAGCGCCAGGGATAGAGCTCAGCAGCACACGACGCAGGGGGGTGCCCAACGTTGTGGCAAAACCACGCTCTAACGGTTCAAGCGCAAACTTTCCGTAAGTATCATCCAGCTCCAGCGTCTTGACCTCAGGCTTAGGGGCGGAAGGTCCAGGCTGAAGCTCCTCAGGATTCCCAATGGTGACAAAAGCCTCCAAAGTAACTGCTCCTCACTCGGTACGAGTTCTCGTTTTTGCAACGGTCCCTATCGGGAATAGAACTCAACAATCAATCGTGTATCTACTGTAGCGCCAATGTCCTGCTCTTCCGGCAGGGCGGAGACCTTACCCGTCAGGGCAGCGGCATCCAACTCAAGCCAACGGGGAACCGATCGCTTGGGGATGGTCTCCTTAATCTCTTTAACAAAGTCCTTTTCCATGCTGGACGCCTTCCAGCCGATCTCATCCCCGGCCTTCACAACAAAGGAGGGAATATCAACCTTGCGGCCGTTGACCGTGCAGTGTCCGTGCATAACCATCTGCCTGGCCTGTGCACGGGAGTCAGAGAAGTTCAGGCGATAGACAACGTTGTCCAGTCGTCGCTCCAAAAGCTGCATCAGATACTGACCGGTGATTCCCGGTTGTTTCTGAGCCTGCTTCACATTGCGAAGGAACTGGTGCTCCCGCAGGCCATAGGCGTAACGTACCTTCTGCTTCTCATGCAGTCGAACTGCATAATCAGAAGGACGTCGACGTGATGGTCGCTGCGAACCAGGAGCAGCTCTATGTTTATCAATAGCGCACTTGGGGGTGAAGCAACGCTCCCCTTTCAGGAAGAGCTTCTCACCCACCTGCCGGCATTGTCGGCAAACCGGACCTGTATACCGTCCCATACCTTCTCCTACACTCGACGCTTCTTCGGGGGACGGCAACCATTGTGGGGGGTTGGCGTCACATCCCGAATACCGGAAATCATAAGACCGGCTCCCTGCAAGGAGCGGATAGCCGCTTCACGGCCGGGCCCTGGGCCCTTCAAATAAATCTCAATTCTACGCAGACCGTGCTCCATCCCTTTACGGGCGGCAATCTCTGCGGCTCGGCCCGCTGCGAAAGCGGTGCCTTTCCGAGACCCTTTATATCCGGCGGTTCCCGCAGTACCCCACGCCAACACAGCACCTTGTGTGTCTGTAAGCGTGACGACGGTATTGTTGAAAGTAGCTTTGATATAAGCCCTTCCAACAGGTACCGATTTACGTTCTCTGCGCCGGGTTCCCCTTCTGGCCATGGGCCTCCTTTATCAGTCCGTCAGATTTTGAGTCCACTGAGGGCCTAGACCCTCAGAATTAGGAGTTACTTGGTTGTCCGCCTTCGTCCAGCGACGGTCTTCTTCGGTCCCTTACGGGTTCGAGCGTTGGTCCGTGAGCGCTGGCCGTTCACCGGCAAACCTCGGACGTGTCGGATACCCTGGAAGCAACGAATCTCAATCTTACGACGGATGTTCATCTGAACCTCTCGACGCAAGTCACCTTCCACTTTGAAGCTACGATCAACGATCTCCCTGATTTTGGCAATCTGGTCTTCCGCCAGATCCCGCACCCGGGGATTATCCTCAATGTTCGCTTCCGCTAATACCTGCTTTGACCTGGTCTCGCCAATACCGAACACACTACGGAGAGAAATCTCTATCCGCTTGTGGTCCGGAATATTCACGCCTGATACCAGTGCCATTAAATCCTCCTGTTTAAGCCAAAACCAAAATCGCGATCAGGACTAACCCTGACGCTGCTTGTGCCGAGGAATGATGCAGATGACCCGCACTACTCCCTTGCGCTTGATGATCTTACAGTTGTCACACCGCTTCTTGACTGACGGTTGAACTTGCATGATAGACTCCTTGGCCACCGTGTATTGATTACCGGAACCGGTAGGTCACCCGACCTCGTGTCAAATCATAAGGAGAGAGCTCCACCAGCACTCTGTCACCCGGGAGAATGCGGATATAGTGCATTCGGACTCTTCCGGAAGCATGAGCCAGTACTTCATGGTCGTTGGCCAACTTCACACGGAACACCGCGTTCGGAAGAGCCTCCTCAACCGTACCCTCTACTTCTATTGATTCTTTCTTTGCCATCCAACCCCTTGTAGGCTCCCGATTTACGAGATGCCTAGTCCTTGATTAATGTAAGAATCTCGGCCCCGTCCTCACCTACAGCCATTGTGTGCTCAAAGTGAGCGGAGAGTTTGCCGTCGGCGGTAACCACCGTCCAACCATCCTCCAGAGCCCGAGTCCTCCATGTCCCGATGTTCACCATCGGTTCTATTGCTATCACCATACCGGCGTGTAGCAACGCGCCTCTGCCTGCTACGCCGTAGTTCGGTATCTGCGGCTCCTCATGGAGCTTCCTGCCGATGCCGTGCCCTACGTACTCCCGAACTACGCCGTACCCGCGTGACTCAGCGTACTCCTGAACAGCCGCGCCGATGTCTCCCAGCCGATTACCGGCCTTGACCACCGCAATGGCCGCATCCAGCGAACCCTTGGTGGCCTCCATGAGCTTAATTGCCTCGTCGGAAACCTGTCCAACCGGCAACGTCACAGCAGAATCCCCGTACAACCCGTCTACCACTGCCCCCACATCAACCTTGACCAAGTCCCCTTCTTTCAGGACTCGGCCACTCGGGATGCCGTGGACAATCTGCTCGTTCACAGACGTACATATAGTCGCAGGGAAACCCATGTAGCCCAGAAATGCGGGCTTGGCTCCCTGCCTTTTTAATTCCTTAGCAGCAACAGTGTCCAGCTCCTTGGTGGTCATACCCGGTTCAACGGCGGCTTTGATTGCAGAAATCATCCGTGCAACTACTTGCCCGGCTTTCCGCATTGCCTCCAGCTCGCGAGGCGACTTTATCGATGCGCCCCTTGATTGTACCGGTGACTCCAATGAACTAGACCTCCCCTTGATGCCAAATATCTATTCTATCGCTTTGGCAGACTTTTTGCACTACCGACTATTTTGTCGCTAGGGTTTCCAACGATTTCAGCAGAGCGGAAGTCACCTCTTCCACCTTCTGCAGTCCGTTGATCTCCACCAGTTTTCCTTGACCCTTGTAGTACTCAATCAGAGGCGAAGTCTGCTCGTCATAGACCTTGAGCCGGTTCTTCACAGCCTCTGGCTTATCGTCTTCACGTTGGTACAACTCTCCCCCACACACGGGACACGTCCCGCTCCCCGCTGCCTCCTCAGGAAAGGGCCTTGAACATGAGCGACAGTTATACCTGCCACCCAGCCGTCGAACCAGTTCGTCTTCAGGCACTTTCACGTACAGTACGCAGTCAATTCCCTTACCTGCCAGGGCCGCATCCAGCGCCACTGCCTGGGGCTCCGTCCTTGGGAAACCGTCCAGGACCACTCCTGCGCCATCAGCCTCTTGATCTAATCGACCAAGAACCATTTTGATGACAAGGTCATCTGGAACCAAATCACCTTTGTCCATATAGGACTGGGCCTGGGTTCCAAGCTCTGTCTTATTAGCACGATGCTCTCGCAGGAGGTCTCCCGACGATACGTGAGCAACACCAATTTGGTCGGTCAGTACGTCCGCCTGTGTACCCTTCCCTGCGCCGGGAGCGCCCAGAAGCACTAGGAGCACAGGAGTACTGGATTGCGATTTACATGACTGGGCATTACTTGATGAACCCTTCATACCGACGCATCAGAAGCTGGGCTTCCAGCTGCCGCATGGTGTCCAAGCCGACGCCAACCAAAATAAGCAATGCAGTACTGCTCAACCGCAGCGCCTGCACATCAGTCAGCAGCGTTGCGAAGTAAGGAATGATCGCAATACAGCCAAGGAACAGCGCACCTCCCCAGCTAACACGTATCAACGTTCGCTGGAGGTACTCTTCCGTCGGCCTGCCGGGACGAATACCAGGAATGAATCCACCCTGCTTCTGCAGGTTCTCTGCCAGGTTCATCTGGGAGAACTGGATCATGGTGTAGAACAACGCAAACACCACAACCAGTACAAAGAGAATCATCCAGTAGATAAA
>CAUZTE010000067.1:0-7174 GCA_963582565.1 Dehalococcoidia bacterium
AATGACTTGAAAATTTGGAAGAAATCCAATCGGGTAATATGGCTTATGGCAGCCAGCATGTTGCTGCTGCTTGTTGTCGCCGCGTGTTCAAGTGACGACGATAGCGGCACACCATCAGGAACCACGACCACACCTGCTCAAGTTGCACCTACTCAAGCTCCTGTAGTAGTAGCAGCAGCACCCGCACCTACTCAGGCCCCTGCAGCCCCAGCTCCCGCTGCGGCAGAGCCTGCCGTAAATCGCATGATATTCGCTACCAACACACCTACTAACGAGCACAGCGATCAACGGATGTTTTGTTGCTTTGATGCTTTGCAGCTTCGACCAATGTATGAGAATTTACTAGGTGTTGCCGCGAATGGAGAATTTACGCCCGGACTTGCTACAGAGTGGTCACTTGAACCTGACGGTCAATCTATGAGGGTCAAACTCCGTAAAGGAGTCCAGTTCCACAACGGGAATGGTGAGTTCACAGCAGATGACCTGATTAATTTCTATGACGAATTCATTACGTTTGATAAAGCTCATGTGTTCTCCAGAATTTTCTGGAAACTTCATACAGAATCTATTGAAAAAGTTAGTGATAACGAAGTAATTTTCCGCATGAAGCGGCCCAATGCATTCCTTTTGCTTGGTATGTCTGATCGATGGAACCAGATTCCCATAGTTAGCAAAAAAGCCTGGACCGCGAATGGGCCACCTACTGATGCAACCGTCGATCCACTAGCCGGAACAGGCCCATACCAATTCTTAGAACGAAAACAGGGGCAATACATCAGATTTGAACGAACCCCTGGCGAACATTGGCGGATAACCCCCGATTTCCCGGAATTGGAGTTCCGTTGGATTAACGAAACGTCAACACGTCTTTCCGCCTTGTTGGCTAAAGAAGTCCACATGGTTAACTTACCACCTGACTTGCAACCCCAAGCAGTGAGTAGCGGATTTGTGATTCATAAAAATCAAAACTTTGGTACGCGTGTATGGATGCAGTTCTACGCTGGCTTCCCAGATCCGAAAACTGGCGTAGAAGGATGGCCGCTATATCCAGACGCAGTCCTCTTAGATTTAAATGTTCGCAAGGCCTTGAATAAGGCTATTAACCGAGACGAAGTCATGAATGCTTTCGCCCCAAATGGTGAGAAGATGATTCTGAACCACTTCCATCCCCAATTTGCAGGATGGAACCCGGATTGGGCAAAGAATTTTGAATCTGAATATGGTTATGATCCAGCCGCTGCGCGAGCGTTGTTAGCGAAATCCGGATTCAATACTAAGAACCCCTTGGTAATTAAAACGAGAATCCGATCCTGTGTAGTAATGGCTGGTTGCGAAGATGTAACTGAAGCCGTAGCTGGATACTGGGGAGATGTAGGTGTCAAAGTAGAGTTAATCACTATCGATGGCGCTAAACGAAACGCTTTGAGCCGCGCGACCAGAGGAGGAAAAGCAGGTATTGGGGAAGGCATTGTTGACTGGGTGGACGTTGATAACAGTAGCACCCATCCAGTGTTTGCTTTGGCCAACCGTCAGACGTGGCATGCCACAGGTGGTGTAAACGGTTTCGCGACACCGGAAATGTATAATATAGTTGGTAATATCCAATCTCAGATGGACTGGTCAAAGCATACTGCTGACCTCACGGCAGTGGGGAACCTGAGCTATGACCTGCATGCCAACGTTCCCTTGTGGTATCTACCCGCTGAGGCAACCGTTGACCCAGATGTTATCGCGGAATATAAGTGGAATGGTACCGAACACGGCACTTGGACCCACATGGAGGAAATTGTCGCCGTCAAGAAGTAGCCAAAATTCCTTCTTAAAGGACGAAAGAGGGGCAACTTCCGGCGATGATTCGCTCGGAGTTGCCCTTCCGCGATAATAGGCTTGTTAAGCAGATTTGAAAGGAGACACTATGGATAAGTTGCTTTGTATTTCTGGCGACTCTCACATTGTGGAACCCGCTGAATTCTTTGAGCCGTTGAAGAAGACCTTCGGTGATCGGGCACCCCACATGGCTGTAACCAACCCTGCAATGGGGCCGCAGTTGCAATTGGGTAACGGCAAGACAGGTCTCCCTGCCGCCGGGTTCCTGCAGCAGAACGTTGATTACACCAGCCCCAAAGCTAAGGAAGACATGAAACGCGGCTATGGCCTAGCGCTTCCCGGCTGCTACGATGTGGCTGAGCGCGTCAAGGAGCAGGACCAGGATGGAATTGATGCTGAGGTTATCTACCCCAGCTTGTTGTTCAATGTCTACCAAGTAGAGGACTTGGACATAGTTAAGGCTACGTTTGACCTCTACAACGATTGGATCACTGATTACTGCAAGCCGGTACCAGACCGTCTCTTTGCCCTAGGTGCTCTCCAGCTGTATGACTTGGACCACGCCATCGCTGAGATGGAACGATGCAAGTCCATGGGCCATGTTGGTGTATGCATCCCGGCCACCGCGCCTCCGGACCACCTCTATGTGGATCCCTGGTATGACAAGTTCTGGGCAGCCGCCCAGGATATGAAAATGTCATTGAACCTGCATATCTTCACTGGCGCTACTGACAGCCACGGGTTGGCTCCCCGACAGGCTCCCAGCCGAGCGAACGGCCCTATGGCCTTTGCCGGTGCTGCTATGACCATTGCTGACATCATCCAGTCGGGCGTCACAGAGCGCTTCCCCAACCTTAAGATAGTTATCACAGAGTTTGAGACTGGGTGGATTGGCCATTTGCTCAAACGCCTGGACTGGGCCTACATTCGTGGTGGCGGCGAGCGCACCTTTGGTCTTCCGATGCTACCGAGCCACTACTGGAAGCGGAATTTCTACGCCACTTTTGAGGACGACCCGCTAGGAATCGCCACCAGGGACTTTATTGGTACTGAGACCCTCATCTGGGGAAATGACTATCCCCACGGTGACTCAGTATTTCCTCACTCTCAGCAGGTGCTGAACGAGATTCTGTCTGATTGCACCGACGAAGAGCGGTGGCAAATGACTGTGAAAAACACTGTTGAGCTCTATGATCTTCCATTTGAGATCACCGGACCGGAGCAGGCCAAGGTCAACGCTGCTCCTCCGCCAACAGAGAAGACGTGGAAGGGCGCACTCCCTTCATACGCAACACCGTCTCCCGTATAGGAAAATCAAGAGGCAGCAGAGTGGCCCTCTGCTGCCTCTTTTCTTTTACGGTGATAGGAGATTAGAGGATGGACAACCTTCGGGCCTTTTGTTTTCCATGAATATCCGGCCACCTGTACATGGTGAACATTACGAATAAGGAGAACCATGAAAAAACGATTGGTCTACTTTGGTCACTGGACAAACCGCATGGGCGAGGAGGCGCTGTCCAAGGATGAGAACACGGAAATGGCGTTCTATGAGCGGGGGTTGGCTGATACTGAGGTAAGAGCCGCTCTTGCCACGGCACACGGATATCTCCTTTCCCTTCGGGAGATCGGTGTGGATGCGAAACTACTGGAAGAATGCCCTAATCTCCTGGCAGTGGGTTCTCGTGTTGCGGGGTTTGAGGCGGTAGATGTCGATGCCTGCACAGAAGCTGGTGTCTTGGTGGTGAACCAAGGCGGCATCGGCAACGAGCCAGTCGCGGAGCACGTCATCGCCGCGATGATTTCTCTGTCCAAGAACATCCCTCAAGCTGACCGCGCTCTCCGAGCCGGACATGTCAAAGGCCCCGGCGAGTTCACGGGTAACGACGTTATGAACCGCACAATGGGCGTCATCGGCATGGGAAACATCGGAGCCCGGGTGACAGACATCTGCAAAGGTGCATTTGCAATGCGGGTTTTGGTGCATGACCCCTTCTTGAGCGACGAACAAATCTCGGAGCGAGGCGGTGAACCCTGCTCGCTGGATGACCTGATGAGTGAGTCTGACTACATCACCCTCCATGTCCCGCTCAGTGACAAGACGAAGGGGATGATTGGCAAGAAAGAGTTCGCCATGATGAAGTCAACGGCATACTTCATCAACACTTCCCGCGGACCGAACATCGATGAGGCTGCTCTGACCGTTGCACTTCAGGAAGGAGCGCTTGCAGGTGCTGCACTGGATGTGTGGGACCCTGAGCCGCCGCTGCCAGACAACCCGCTCCTAGCGATGGACAATGTGCTGGCCACGCAGCACGTCTCGGGCCCGACGTTCCAGGCTCATGAAGCGATGTCGAAATCTGCGGCGGAGCAGTGGGCAGCCATCTTCAGGGGAGAGAAGCCCCCACGGCTGGCTAACCCTGAGGCCTGGCCAAACTATGTGGAGCGATATACACGGATTGTTGGTGAGCCCCCGAAAGAGGCATAGCAGACGCTGGTGGCATCAAAGAAGAGTCATGCAAACGCATGACTCTTCTTCATTGGTGCATTCGGAATGTGGTCGTAAGTGAGTCTAAGCCCTACCGATAAAGGGCATCTTGGTGCCCATGATGGTCATGAACTGTATGTTGGACGTCAGAGGCAAACTGTCCATGTGAGCAACGGCCTGGGCAGCTTGTTCAGAGGTCATGGTTGCCTCAACGACGATATCTCCGTTGGGCTGTGGGTTTCCTGCCGTGTTGCCCGTCGTTCGCTCCGTCTCTGCATTTCCAATATCTATCTGACCGCAGGCAATATCGTACTTCCGTCCGTCCAGAGATGTGGACTTGGTGAGGCCTGTTACGGCATGTTTGGTGGCGGTGTATGGCGCGGAGTTCGGTCGTGGCGCATGGGCGGAGATTGAGCCGTTATTGATAACCCGACCTCCCATAGGAGTCTGAGCCTTCATGATTTTGAAGGCTTCCTGCGTACAAAGGAAAACGCCTGTAAGGTTAATGTCCACCACGGTCTTCCACTGCTCAAACGTCAGGTCCTCAAGCGGATTCCGAGGTGAAAAGACACCTGCGTTGTTGAACAGTAGATCCAGTCGACCGAATGTCTCTTTTGTCTTGGAGAACAAAGCCTTCACCGAATCGGGGTCGCTGACGTCGGTGGTGATGGCCAATGCCTTGGATGCAGGAACTCCGGCTTCCTTGATGGTCTGTTCCAGCAGTTCTGTCCTTCTTGCTGCCAGAACTACAGAGTAGCCAAGCTTCAGGAGCGCGAGAACCGTCTGTTTGCCTATCCCACTACTCGCTCCAGTAATAATGGCAACCTTTTCACTAGCTTCCATTGTTGCAGCTCCCAACTATTCGTTTGATTCGATGATGCTACACCTGCGTTGATGTAGGCGCCATCATCTCACAGCGAGTAGCTGAGTTCTACGTCTATGACGGCACGCTCAATTGTGGTGCGGGACTCCCCCGCGAGGGCGGGAGGCAACGCTATGACGCGAAGCTGATCCTCGTCCGCCTAGCCCAGTATATTGCTTGGGTGGGAGACTCAGCACCAGACGATTCGGCAGTAGTGATGCGAAAAGTGACGGGCCGAGCTTAAAGCTGACTCAACATTCAAGTAGACATAACACAGTTCTCAATAAATTACGTTGGGAGCTGTGTTCATTTCAGATAGTACGGTGGTTCTCGACAGTCACGGGAGAGATGACTGATTTGAAGGGACAATCCCATAGAGGTTTGCTAGACTGTCTGAGAACCAATTCCAACATTGCATACAGGAGTTCGCATGGATCGCATCCCTTTTCAGAAAACTACGCTATCCAACGGTCTTGATGTCATACTGCACCAGGATAAATCCCTCCCTGTGGTATCGGTCAATGTCTGGTACCACGTTGGCTCCAAAGTCGAACAACCCGGCCGGACGGGTTTTGCACACCTTTTTGAGCACCTGATGTTTGAAGGCACCAAGCACCACAACAGCAGCCACTTCGGCCCACTTCAGGAGATTGGCGCTTCACTCAACGGCTCCACCACCACGGACCGCACCAACTACTGGGAGAACGTCCCTTCAAACTACCTGGAACTGGCATTGTGGCTTGAATCGGACCGCATGGGCTTTTTGCTGGAGGCTCTGGATCAGAAGCGATTCGACGTTCAGCGCGATGTGGTGAAGAACGAGCGTCGGCAGAGCTATGAAAATCGACCCTACGGCATTGCCAGCCTTGAGTTGCAGGAATCCATCTATGCCAGCCCTCATCCGTATCACTGGCCGGTCATCGGCTACATGGACGACTTGGATGCTGCTACCCTTGAGGATTGCCACGCCTTCTATCGCCAGTACTACGGCCCTGCGAACGCCAGCCTCTCCATTGCGGGCGATTTTGAGTTTGACGATGTGAGCCGCCTCGTCGAAAAGTACTTTACTGACCTACAGGGTGGACACGCGGTACAGAAGTCGCAGCCCTTGCAAGCGCCGCAGACTGGCAGGATTGAGCGGACGCTCTACGACAATGTGAATCTGGCCCGTTGCTACCTTGTGTGGCCGGGCGTGCCACGCTTCCACCCTGACGAGGCCGCCCTGGATGTCCTGTGCGACATCATGAGCGATGGCCGTAGTTCCCGTATGAACCAGAAGCTGGCGTATGAGAAACAGATCGTCCAGGGAGTGAACATCCGCAGCGGAACGGCAGAGCTTGCCGGGGACATCCAGTTCGATGCCACCATTGCCGATGGCCACACTACGGACGAGGCTATCAGCGAGGCGATGGCGGTGATTGAAGGGCTGCGAAAGCAGCCGCCCACCGAGCAGGAGATCGCACGGACAAAGAACCGGATTGAGTGGGGCCACGTGCGCCAACTGGCCAACGTTGGTGGCTTTGGCGGTATAGCAAACCAGCTCAACACGTTCAACATCTTTGGTGGAGACCCCGACCTGCTGAACACCGATATCGAGCGGTATCTCTCAGTGCAACCTGAGGATATTCAGCGCGTTGCGAATACGTACTTCAATAATGACGCTAACGTGAAATTCGTAGTGATGCCTGAGGCCGCACGGTCAGCACAGCCGAAGGTATCGGCCCCGCCGGTGGATCGTACGATTCAGCCAGCTGCGACCGAGCCTCGACCATTCACGCCGCCGACGCTCCAGAGCGGGCAGTTGTCCAACGGGCTTAAGGTAGTTGTGGCCGAGAAGCGTGGGGTGCCAGCGGTGTCCTTTGCCGTGTTGCTTGCCACTGGAGGCTCAGCCGACCCCGAAGGGTTGCCCGGACTGGCAAACATCACTGGTGACATGCTACAAGAGGGGACTGAAACCCGTACCAGTAACCAGATTTCTGAAGAGTTTGAGTTCATTGGCA
>CAUZTE010000068.1:0-7160 GCA_963582565.1 Dehalococcoidia bacterium
ATACGTTGCGTCTAGCTGGCCCTTGGAGACTTCTGACCAGCAATCCGCGGTATATGTGGGTTCCTCAATGATGGCCCACTCATAGGCTCCCATTATGGAGGTGGGGGCCCAGTAGTAACCGAGAACTGCATCACCCTTCTTCTGGGCGCCAACCAAGGCTACGTCCAAGGCTGCTTGCGCGCCTCCGGACTTGATGTTGTAGAACTCATCCAGCCCGTAAGCCTCAATCTTGGCACGGTTAATCTCGGCGCATTGCCAGCCGATGGGGCAGTTGTGGAACTCTCCCTTGCTGGAGTCCTCGGGGTCCTTGAATAGTTCCCAGTTCTGCTTCAAGTCATCAATAGTCTTAATGTTGTATTCATCCGCTGTGGCCTGGGGAATGATGAAGAACTGAGGGCCACCCTCGTAGGTCACTCCCAGGTTGGTGTAACTGCCTTTGGCTATTTCCTCATTGTAGTTTTCAATGAAGTTCTGCTGCCACAATTCCATCATCACATCAATGTCGCCATTGGCGAGAGCCAACTGCATCCCGGGCGTGGTGAGTTCTACGGTCTCTACCGGGTTGCCGTAGCCATTTTCGATGATGAACGTGGCGATAGCATTGTTAATCCATAGGGATTCAAACTGGGTATCCGCGAACAGGATTGTGGCCTTTTCCTTATCGTCACTGCCACAAGCTGCCGCAACGAGTGCGACTACCAGGACTGCTATGAGCAATAATTTGGTTCTCATTCTAGTTAGCCTCCGATTTTTATATATTTAAGTTGTGTGGAAGTTCCTTCATTAAAGAGGTGACTTCTGCTACCTGCCTTGCTATTCTTTCCTCCTTGCTTTGGTTCTTTTTTTCTACTTCCCGCCAAGGGGTTGGCCGGTAGATAGGCTAGTTTAATGAACTTTGCCCGTTATCGGGCCTTACCTAGGCCTTGGGTGATTCGATCCAGGATCACGGCCATTACTACGATGCCAAGCCCGCCGATGAGTCCGCGACCCACATCCAGTCTTGCGATGCCGTTGATGACTTCAACGCCCAGGCCCTTGGCACCAATCATGGCGGCGATAACCACCATGGCCAGTCCCATCATAATGGTCTGGTTCAAGCCTGCCATGACGGTGGGCATCGCCAGAGGAATTTGCACCTTGAACAACAGTTGATTACCCGTGGAACCGAAGGCCCGCGCTGCTTCGATGACGCTGCCGTCTACTTGCCGGATACCCAGATTGGTCAACCGGATGATAGGGGGTACAGCGTAGATGACCGTTGCCATGATTGCCGGAACTTTCCCAAGGCCAAAGAGCATGAGCGCGGGGATGAGATACACAAAGCTGGGCATGGTCTGCATGACGTCTAATACGGGACGCAGAACAATGTCGAATCGGACGTTCCTAGCCGCCAGGATTCCGGTGGGGACTCCAATCACAACGGACAACCCTGTTGCGACGATGACTAGTGCAAGGGTGGACATGGCCAGTTCAAAAATGCCCAAGGAAACGACCATCAGCAACATAGCTATTGCTAGAACAGCAAAGGCCTGACCAACTATCCGATAGGAGGGTATGGCGATTACAACGACCACCAGCCACCATGGCAGACTCAGCAACCAATCTTCCAAAGGAAGTAACACGTACTTGAGTAGCCCAACGTTGATGGCGCTAAAAAGTGGATCCCCATTGATCACTAACCAATCTACCACGCTGTTCACCCATCTAGAGAACTCATGGCCGATTTGGAGACTATCCGGAACATTGGCAATTCCCCCAAAGGGAACAATGCTACCTATTAGTAACAGAGACACCAGCCAAATCCAATTTGGCAGAGATGCCAGTTTTTGCAGAGGGCTGGGCAACGCCTGCATATAGTTGTGCTGTGCCGACTTGGGAGCAGAAGCGGATGAAGGAGTTGCTTTTGCATCTGTTGCGGATAATGCCGGGTGCAACGTCACACCACTTTCAGTTGAAAGAGCTGGTTGTTGAAAGGCCGCCTTCAGCAGCGTATCTCGATCGATTACGCCGATGACCTTGCCGGATTCATCCATCACCGGGAGTTCCCCGGTAGTGTCCCACCGCTGGGAAAGCGCCTCATCGACTGTTTGTTCCGATGCGACTTCCGCATCAGGTCTGCTGATAGTAGGCGTTGTAAGCTGTTCTTCTTGTTTATCCATGACGTACCCAACGGTCAGGACCGTGGACGGGCGCACGTCTCTGGTGAATTCCGCTACGTAGTCATCAATGGGGTTGGAAACAATCTCCTCAGGCGTACCAAGCTGGATAATCGCCCCATCGCGCATGATGGCAATGCGAGTGCCGAGTTTAACTGCCTCCGCCAAATCATGGGTGATGAAGATGGTGGTCTTCTGCATCTGCTCTTGAAGTCGGACAAGTTCGTTCTGCATGTCTCGACGTATCAGGGGATCTAGAGCGCTGAAAGGCTCGTCCATGAGGAGGATTTCTGGTTCGGATGCTAGCGCTCTGGCCAATCCAACCCGTTGTTGCATCCCACCGGAAAGGGCAGATGGCCTATATCCTTCCCACCCACTCAGGCCTACCATCTCAAGGACTTCCTTGGCTCGCTCTTCCCTCTCTTGTACGGGAACATCCTGAATCTCAAGTCCCCAGGCGGCATTTTCCAATACTGTGCGATGGGGTAGTAATCCAAACTGCTGGAAGACCATGGAAGTCTTCTTGCGGCGAAATTCGATGAGATCGGCGTCGGAATAGCCAAGGACATCCTCATCATCAACAAAGACTGAGCCGCACGTTGGCTCAATGAGCCGGTTCAGGCACCGTACCAGCGTGGACTTCCCGCTTCCAGAGAGGCCCATGACTACAAAAGTCTCGCCGTCCATGACATCAATGTTGACATCCTGGAGGGCCAAGACCGCATTGTAGTTCGCCTGAACTTCAGGCTTAGAGAGGCCTGCAAATCGCGTAGCGCAATCAGCGCTCTCGTCAGGGCCAAAAACCTTCCAGAGATTCTTGACGCTGACCCGAGTTTGTCCTGATGACCCGCTTTGTTTAGCGGGGCCTCCGGTCACTTGAAGTGCCATTTGTTCCCTACTAGCAACAGATTCCAAACGAAAAACGCAATAAATGTTTGGGATTCGACGCAGTTTATTGTGATGCGGCCGACCTGTCAACTTGTTTTTTTGGCTAATTCGACCGACTTTCAACGGACTTTTGAACGATGTTGGCTATATCTTGTATTTGGCTGCGGAATGCTCAGGTGTAATGTGGGATTGCGACGATATGTTGCGATTTTGGGCAATTGAAACCGATATTCTTGTTTGGGAGGATTTCCCATGGTAGCCTGACGCCTACTCCAAATCTCCGCCAAAGGTGACGACTCATGAACCGCCCAGGCTCGAAAAACATCTACTACGGGTGGTTTATTGTCGCCACCACATTCTTCGTCATCATGGTGACCATGGGTGCGAGGAACGGCGTGGGAGTCTTTGTTCTCCCCATGAGCGAAGAGTTCGGATGGAGCCGCAGCCTTATCTCATTCGCCGGGGCATTGGGCATCCTGGTAAACGGTATCAGCCAGCCGTTCCTAGGCAATGCGTATGACAAGATTGGTGGGAGAAAGCTGATTCTCTGGGGTGTTGTGGCAATAGGGTTAATGGTCACACTCCTCTCCCTCACGTTCCACTTCCTGTACTTCTTGCTCATCTTTGGCGTGTTCATGGCCATTGCGATGAGCGCAGGTTCTATAACAACCGGGGCAGCTCTGGTTTCAAAATGGTTTCAACGCAAACGTGGCACAGCAATATCTATCACGTCTGCCGGCGCCTCAGTGGGGGGCCTGATTCTTGTTCCCTTTACTACGTACCTGATCATTCTGATTGATTGGCGTCTTACCTGGATTGTACTGGGGTTGATGATCCTGCTACTGGTCTTCCCTGTGGCCTTTTTGATGCTTCGTAACAATCCGGAAGAGATGGGTCTACTTCCGGATGGTGAAGAGGAGTCAGCTGATGGGCGTTCAACGCGACCACAGCGCGCCGTAGGACCACTGGAAGTAGATGAGTGGCGACACGCGTTCCGTACGCCGCCGATGTGGCAGCTGTGCGCCACCTACTTTGTGTGTGGTTTCACCACGCTGATAATGGCGTTCCATTTTGTCCCCAATGCTGTGGAAGAAGGGTTTTCAAAGGGCACTGCAGCATCGGCGTTCGGACTCCTCAGCGCAATGAATACCGTAGGCGTTCTGGTTGTAGGGCCCCTGGCGGACAAGTGGGGAAACAAGAACCTTCTGGGATTTGTGTATGCCATTAGGAGTTTGGGGTACGTCTGCCTTGTTTTCCTCCCGGGGCAATGGGGATTGTGGTTCTTTGCGGTTGTTGGCGGGTCTTCCTGGATTGCTACCGTGCCCTTGACCACAGCGTTGACTGCTGATGTGTATGGCCTGAAGAGGGTGGGGACGTTGACCGGTATGGTGTTCCTCTCGCATCAGGTAGGAGGCTCTATCGGTATCCAGTTCGGCGGCATCATGAGAGACCTGACTGGTTCATACGATGTGCCCTTCATCGTCGCAGGAATCCTATTGGTCTTTGCGAGTATTATCAGCTTTTCCATCCAAGAACGAAGGTATTCTGTCAGGTACCGCCCCGTAGACCCTGCGAACGCGTCCCCCTCTGGCTAGCTGACTATGAACCCTCTTACTATCCCGCTGCATCACGAAGCCCCTGGGGATCCTACGTTGATGGAATGGATCCAAGAACAGATGGATCACGTCTTTGGGTTTGAGCCGGAGGTGATGGTGGCGATATTTGGGTTGGCGGTGCTGGCGATTCCTGCCTTCATACTTGGTGCCTACGTTCTTCAGCGGCGGCGCAACTAGCGAGGCTTAAACCACTCGACGGCGCAGAGCGGTTGCCGAAATGAAGAGGCCTGTTGCTACGAGCACCATCGCGGCACCCGAAGGGATGTTGAAGTAGAAGGACAGGTAGAGCCCCACAATGGCCGACACGCCTCCCAGCACTCCACCGACTACCATCATGGGCATGAAGCGGCGTACCAGCAGGAAGGCTGTGGCCGCGGGTGTCACGAGCATCGCCATGACCAAGATCAACCCCACAGCTTGGAGTGCAATGACGATGACCAGGGCCAGCAGCACCAGGAGAAGGTAGGAGAGAAACTTGGTGGGAATGCCGATCACCTCCGCCCCAACCGGGTCGAAACTGGTGAAGACCAGCTCCTTGTGGAAGAAGGTGAGGATACCCAAGACTAGCACTGCCATCCCCAGAGTCACATACACATCAGTGGTAGATACGCCGAGCACTTGACCTAGCAACAAATCTTCAAGATTCACGCTGAGACCGTCAGACGCGGAGAGTATTGTGATACCAAGGGCGAAGAGGCCCGCGAACAGGATGCCGATCGTGGTGTCCTCGCTCAAGCCGGTTCGACGCGTCAGGTAGCCGATTGCTATTGCTACAGCAATGCCGACGGCTGCTGCTCCCGCAAAGGGACTGAATCCAATAAGTAACGCAATGACCACACCCGGGAGTACGGCGTGTGCGAGGGCGTCGCCCATGAACGCAAGTCCCCGCATGACGACATAACTGCCTAGGACCGCGCAGGTGACCCCTACAAGCACCGATACGATGAGAGCGCGAACCATGAAGCTGTATTGCAGAGGTTCGGAGATATTCTCCCAAACTTCAATCAATGGATGTGCCCTCCCTCTGCAAAGGAGACGCCGTGGGCACCGTAGAGTTCTTCAAGCACCTCCGGAGTGAAGGCTGTGTCCGGCGGGCCAAAGGCGCAGATGTGACGGTTGATACACAGCACCGTGTCGAATCGCTCTGAGAGCCTGGTCAGGTCATGGGTGGCTAGAAGGATTGTCTTCCCTTCATCGCGCAGTTCACGCAAGGCTCCCACGAGGGCCTCTTGCGATGCGAAGTCCACACCGCTGAACGCCTCGTCTAGCATGAGTATGTCCGCTTCCTGCGCTAGAGCCCGGGCTACAAACACCCGTTGACGCTGCCCACCGGAGAGATCTGAGACCAGGTTGTTGCGCAGCTCCCACATGCCTACGCGATGGAGGCACTCGTCAACAAGGTTACGATTATTACTATTTGAATTTTTGAGTCGTCGGCTCTTATGGACGCGGCCAAGCAGGACGACTTCCCTTGCAGTAAGGGGGAACCGCCAGTTGATGTCTTCCTTTTGAGGGACGTAGGCCAAGCGGCCTCGTACCTTACCGGCCGGAAGACCGTGAACAAGAATCTCACCTTCCTGGAGGGGAATAAGGCCTGCAATAGCATTGAACAGGGTGCTCTTCCCGGCGCCGTTAGGTCCAACGACCCCCACAAGGGTGCCTGCCGCCAGGGAGGCAGTGACGTTCTCCAAAACGACCGTTTCGCCGAACTGCACCATCACATCGGTCATAATCAGAGCGTTTTCAATAGTGTTTGTCATCGTAACGCCTCTACTATGGTGGTGATGTTTGCCCGCATCATGTTCAGGTATGTGTCTGCATCCGGGTCGTCGGTGCTCAGCGAGCCTGTGTATAGGCTGCTTACGATAGCGATGTCGGCCTCCTCCGCAAGGCGATTGGCCAATCGGTCGCTTGTTGTGTTTTCGACGAAGATTGCGGGTACTTCCTGTGCTTTTATGACGTCTACCAAATCAACCAGGTCTTTCGCAGACGTCTCTTCAGCAGTGGACAGGCCAGGGATCAATGTGCCGATGACCTTGAAGCCATACCGCGCAGCAAAGTATCCCAACGTATCGTGTGATGTGACTAGGACCCTTCGTTCCGGCGGCACAGTATCAAGTATTCCTTGCGCCCAGTCGTGGAGCTCATCCACCTCACCGAGATACGCGATGGCATTGTCCCTGTAAGCTACGGTACCTGCGGGGTCCAATGCGGTCAATGTCAGGGCGATTTCTGCGACGGCGAGCTTCACACGCATTGGGTCGAACCAGAAGTGAGGATCCTCTACATCACCGCTCTGACTGCCGATCGAGATGGGGTCCGTTGCGTCACCCAAGGCTACTACCGCTCCAGAGCCTGACGAGGCTGTGTCCAGCAGATCTCGCAACCATCGTTCTTCCAACCCCAGGCCAATGCTGAACACCACGTCTGCGTCCGCTACGCGGGTCACATCCTTTGCTCCAGGTTGGAACGCATGGGGATCCGCCCCTGAAGGCACCAG
>CAUZTE010000069.1:0-7105 GCA_963582565.1 Dehalococcoidia bacterium
GATATGCCGTGATTTTGACCTTGTCTTTGAAGTTACTCTCGGCTGGCTCGGAGGGCATGTCCACGCAGTCACCATTCACATCGAACTTCCAGCCATGGTAGACGCAGCGAAGCCCGCACTCCTCGTTCCGACCGAAGAACAGGCTCGCTCGACGGTGGGGGCAGAAGTTATCGACGACGCCGACCTTGCCGTCGGTGTCGCGGAAGGCTACCAGGTTCTCGCCAAGCAACCGAAGGCGCACTGGTGCGCAGTCGGGCTCAGGCAGCTCAGAGGACAACAACGCAGGAAGCCAGAACCGGCGGAACAGATCTCCCATGGGAGTGCCCGGACCAACCTGGCAGAGAAGTTCGTTCTCTCGTTCAGAAAGCATGGATACCCTCCCCCAAATCTCTCTACAGACTCTGTCTAGCAGAGTCACCATTCAGAATCTACCGCCGTTATCGCACCGTCAAGGGGTAAATGCTACTTCAGGCCGACGACCTCAGCCACAGCCTCCACATGCTCCACAAACCGACCTACCGGGTGCAGCAACAGGTGGTTAGGGCCGGTGGCGGACACCAGGGACTCCAACTGCTCTCGCACCTCTTCCGGCGTCCCGCTGATACCTTGTTCGGCTGCGCTATCGCCGGTGCCGTAGACGGCCTGGCAGAAGTTCGTCATCTCCGCAAGCCCTTCACCGGGCTTCTCACTTACGGACACGTAGATACGTTTGGACGTAGGGAACGTGGCCGGATCCCTGCCAATCGCCTCAAGCTCTTGGCGGAGGGTAGCGACCTCGCCTGGGTAGTTCGATAGCGGGCTTCCCCCCGCACCCATCCAACCATCGGCAATGGCCGCTGTTCGCTTGAGCACCGCAGGGGCTCCACCACCCATCCAGATGGGGATGTGTGGTTTTTGCAATGATTTCGGATCCATAGTCGCACCTTCAATCTGGTAAATCTCGCCCTTGAAGTCGACCACGGGCTTCGTCCACAACTCCTTCATCAACTCCACACCCTCAGTGAAGCGAGTGACCCGTCGCTCCATCGGAAGGCCGAAGACGGCGTACTGTTTTGGGTCAGCCCTGCCGATGCCCAGCCCCACGGTGAGCCGCCCGTTACTCACCTGATCGAGGCTGCCGTAACGACGCGCCAGGTGCACCGGATGTTGGAGGGGGAATACAATCACTGACACGCCGAGCCTGATGGTGGTGGTCACAGCGGCGACGTAGCTCAGAAGCACGGATGGCTCCAAGGTGTTGTTCTTCCCTAAGGTGCTCTCCGTGGTCCACAAATCACGGAACCCGAGTTCCTCTGAACGTTGCGCCACGGTACGGACCTGTTCCATGTCTATGGGGTTGCTCAAAAATGCCTGGGGCGTAGCCATACCAAAGGAAACCGTGTCTTTCAGGGCCATTGTTTGATTGCTCCTTGTTATTACGCGACTACCGTGGCGCTCTCAGTCTCCAGGTCATAGCTATGTCGGACTACTCCGGTCAGCTTCTGCCCTTCCAGTCGAATGACCACGGAAGGACCATCGTTCACGTTCTTCTGTGCGTGGATGGCACCGGGCATGAAGAAGGCTACCTCGCCGGGCTTCTGAATCCACTGGCCAGCTTCGTCAAGGTGGGGCACCGTGCGGTCTGGCTCGTGGAACTGCCATCGCCACGTGGTCTGTTGGATCGCGCCGGAGTAGACGCCGTACACCACCCATGCAGCGCCATGGTCGTGGGGATGGACTCCCACTGTGGCACCCGTCTGCGTTTGGGCATTACACATCAGCCAGAACCCTGGTGCCGGGTGGCCATAGTCATCGTCATGGTGAAGGCTGGCAACGGCTGTACCCGACTCCGGTATCTCGAGAATTCCGTCCAGGAGGTTCAGGACCTGTAAAAGTTTTTCCATATGTCCTGCGATGGCCTGAGCCTGTACCTTGGCATCGTCTGAGTCAGCGAATACCTTTCGAGCGTCCTCAATGAATGCTTCTAACGTGTAGCTGGTTGTCTGTGTCATTTCCGTCCTCCACCCTGTTTGAATCCCTCTTCACGACAAGGAAAGTTCACTATATGCTGGGCCAATAACGCAGTCAAATCCCCTTGCCAGAGGGATTTCCCCTCTGGCAAGGGGATTTGGGGGATGTGCCCCCCAATAAAGAACGGAGACGCAGCATGGCATCAGCGCTGACCGCATGGCTTGAACAGATAAACGCCCACGAACATGAGAGTGCTGCGCTGCGTGGTGGCGAGGGTGGGCACGGACACGAGCATGGGCATGGCCACGGGCATGGGGGAGGAAGCCGGGCTCTGGTACGCCAGGACAATCCTGATAGGACAGACGACCCCGTTCTGAACGCGCTGTTCAAGGTTGTAGATGCATTCACAACGGTGCTTGACGTGGGCGGCGGCACCGGGCGCTACGCCATTCCCCTGGCTTCACGCGCCAAACACGTCACGGTGGTTGAGCCGTCAGGCGGCTCTGTGGAGGTACTGGAAAGCATTGCTGCGGAGCGAGGCATCGCAAACATCACGACCATCCAATCCGACTGGGACACGGCAGAGGTTGAACATGCGGACATCGTCCTCTGCTCGGTTGTGCTGCATCACGTGCCGGATGCAGAGCCGTTCATCTTGAAGCTGGCGCAGAAGGCCACAGGCCAAGTCATGATTGCCGAGATGGTGGAGTTTCCAGGCATCATAGAGGTGCCGTTCTGGGAGCGGGTATACGGCTCCGCTCCCACGCCACTCCCGGGACTGCCCGAGTTGTTGAACGTGCTCTGGGAGATGGACATCTACCCTGACGTGACCATGTTTCCGCCAAAGCCTGTGCTGCTTGACGATGACAAGGCCGCGGCCGCTGACCAGCTACGCCGAAGGCTCAGCGTAAAAGCAGGGAGCACCGAAGCCTATCGACTCGAATCCGCGATGACCGAGCTGCTTCAAGAAACGCCGGATGGCCTCACCATCAAGGGCGTGAACCCTCGACGACAGGGCATTGTCTCATGGCGACCGTAGCCTCTGGGCGGTCGCGACCAGGCAAAATAAACAGCCGAACCCGTAGGCCCGGCTGTATATCTATATTTTTTTGTGCTGGTAACAGAACCTTAGTTCATTGGAAGCAGGCCGACCTCTAGCGAGATGCGCGCTCCACGCTGTCGCCCGGCCTGATAGAGCTGACCAACGATGTGGGCAGCGTTCTCAGGGTCCATGCAAATAGATTTGCCTGTGGCTCCCTTGTTTGTCTCATCAATAATGCTAACCCTGACCTGGTCGTTCAGGCCCTCGAGTCGCTGTACCTTAATCTGGATGTGCTCTTCTGTCATCTGCATCATTTCAAATTACCTCCGTTGTAAGAGACGCTCCCCCCATGGAATGCGTTCCCGTTGTTCTAGTGCAAAGACAATAGTAGAACATGCGTTTGTTATTTGTCAACTCATTTGTTCTAATTAATATCTAAAGAGAACCCCGCCCCGATGAATCGGGACGGGGCTCTGGCCGGGCTAACCCGAGCCGGGAAGGCAGATTCGTTACTCAAGCACCGGGAACCGCTTCACCAGTCTCCGCTGCTTCCACCAGCCTCCGAGTCCGAGGTACTGACCACCACCCACCACCATGAGACCGAGGAAGATAATCCCGTACATCATGTGCTCTTCCACTACGGGGTTGTGCTCCGAGAGAATGAACCCTGCCGTGTACATCATGATCTCCATTGCTACGCCACCGGCCGCTGCCAGTCTCACTCCCATCCCCAACATCAGGGGGAGACCGATGAACAGGAGCCCTAGCATGAACATCCACTCAACCGTTTCGCTTGTGGCCATGCTCTGGTAGAACCCGGCGAATGGACCTGTGGTGCCGAAGTTCAGGAACCCGAATGTGGGGCTGCCGCCGTTGATCCAGGCGCTCTCTCTAGCTGTTGCGAACCCGAATCCGAAGAGCTTGTCCAGGAAACCCCAGAGGAAAATCCACCCGATACCTATACGCAGCATTCCCCAGACGTACCTGTCGAGATGGCGGGGCTTCCGTGCGAACTTTTCCTTGAGCACTACCAAACCCTTAAGCTCGTCGCCATCCAGTGGTCTTACCTGCTCCATCTCTCTCATCGTGGTCATTTTAGGTCTCCTTCCCGGCCTCTCGACCGTCCCTGATGTTTTGGTTCCCCCGGATCGTCCCTTCCTCATCTGCTTCATCTATAGAGTACAAATGTGATGTAATTCACATAAGATACAGAGGGGTAGTTGAGGGGTAGTGATGAAATACACAAATTAGCAGCGAGGCTACTCAGAGGGGTAGGGCAGTGAGAATCATCGCTTTGAAAGTAGCTTGGTCGGCAACAAGCAGTCCTTCGACAAGCTCAGGACGAACCGTATACCTGGTCGACTGAAATTACACTTTAGGCGGCTCTTCGCGCCCTAGCTCTTGCCCTTTGAACCGTTCAGCGAGGGCACCAACGACTTAAAGTACTCGTACGCGTGGGAGGCGCGGCGCGACCAGTCCGGCAGCCATTCTTCCGCGTAACCGTCAGGCAACGGGTAGGGCGTGCCCACGATAGAGGCGACCACCTGCATGATTGCAGCTCGCTCCAGGTAGATGGTGTTGGTCACCGCGTGATCGATGGACTCACCCACAACCACCACACCATGCCCTCGCAGCAGGACGCCAGTACGGTCGCCAAGGCAATCGGCCACAGCATCGCCGTCCTCACGCGTGGTGATGAGTCGAGGGTGCGGGAAGATGGGCGTCTCCGGGGCGAAGGGGATCGACTGGTTGTAGAGGGGAATGATGGGGGTGTTGGCGGCTCCTATGGATGTGGCGATCAGTTGGTGGGTGTGGACAACGGAGTTGACGTCTGGGCGGGCAAGCATGATAGATACATGGATCATCGCCTCGCGCGGGGGTAGGGGCGCGTCAATGGTTCTGCCCTTTTGCAGACTTGGGTTCCACTGGCTGCCGGTACCCGCTGCGTAGGCCTCCATATCCACGATGACGATGTCCTTGGCAGTGACCTGATTATGGGCCTTCAACACAGGCTTTATGAGCATGGAGTTGGTGCCGGGAATGCGGGCGCTGACGTGACCGTGGAAGTCCACCAGACCCTCGTGGTCGAGTATCTGTGAACTCTCTGCAACCTGCCGTTTGAGCCTGTTTATCTCCGCCTGCGATGCCATGTTCTGCCCCTCTCCCTATCTAATATCGCGGCAAGGCTACCACACTCTCCGGTAGGAATGATGGCTAATGAATCGCGATTTGCCGAGGGTTGTCCAAGCTGCTCGTAGAAATATAAACGGCAAAACAAAAGGGTGGCCTCGGTGAGGCCACCCTTCCTATTCTCTTGTTTTGGTCTACATATCCCTGGGAAGGTCTTCTCCGGTCAGGGTGAAGGTTGAGCCCAACCCATGCTCCTTCGCCCACTCGTAAGCCCAGGACGCCAAGAACAGGTCGTGGACATTGCCGCCCGTGAGGTCATAGACCACCGTATCATCGGGCTTGCGACGTGGATCAGCCTTGCCGTCCATGATGGGGCCAAGCTCTGTGACATCGTCTTTGGAGAAGAGGCCCTTCTCAATAAGCTCCTTGTACGGAGACCGTGGGGCGGGTTCTGCTGCCAGGCTGTTCCAGTTGACCGTGGCAACCCGGGCCTGCTGTATGAACTCCTCTGTGAGCTGGCTGGCCGCCATAGAGATGACCAGCGCTCCGGGCTTCACCCAGGGTATCTCCAGGAGCGGTTCCTTCAAATCAAAGTGGCCGGGGGCGCAAAGATCAACAATATCGGCTCCGCGCACTGCCTCTTCAATGGAATCCACTGCCTGAACGCTGATTCCATGTATCTCTGACATTCTTGCCGCAAAGGCCTCCCTATTGGCCTTGGTGGGGCTGAACACCTTGATCAGCTCTATCCTCGGCACACCGTTGAGCATCGATTGCACCTGGGGTGGCGCCTGCCATCCAGAGCCCAGCAGCCCCAGGACCTTGGCTCCTTTAGGGGCCAGGTATTTGGCGGCGACACCGGCGATAGCCCCCACTCGAAGGGAGTTCAGGACGCCGTAGTCCATCAACGCCAACATGGATCTGGTCTTGCCATCAAAGAGCATGAACGCCCGGGTGTGCGGCGGGTTACCGAAGAGTCGAAGGCCCGTATACGTCTCCGTGCCTGCCGCCAACGCAACGCGCAGCCCCTCGAACTCGCCAGGGTTGCGGTCGACCATTCCCTGGAAGCGGGTCATTCCCTGGTCATGGGCCCGGATCGCACGTTCCACACAGTCTATTGGGCCACCGGCATAGGCCGGATCCTCTCGCAGGGGTTTGAAGTCATCATCTTTGAGTAGTAATACATCTGGCATAGTGGGGGGAGTATACCACCCACTGAAGAAACCACAAACACCACATTTTCGCCTCACTAAGATTTTGTTTATGTGATTTCCTCGTTTGTTTATGCCCTGTTGATATCTCCCTTGTAGTTTGGATACATGGCACCAGAAATCCCTGGACATTGGTCTCTTGAGCTGTATGACAGGGCTTTCATAAAGCGCCGCTTAAGAACGGAATCAAAAGAGGGGGAGGAGTAATTCAGTGAGGTACAGGACACATCCAACGGCGCCACGGTAGCCAACAGTCCCAAGGAGTAGAACACCGGGTTCTCATACAACACTAGCGAGAGGAATCATTGATGCAAACACAGTTCCGAATTCTGACAAGTCTCCGACCATTTGCAGTAGCAGTCATGCTATTTGCTTTGTTGTTTGGCAACTTTCAAGCGGGCATCATCCTAGCTCAAGGTGAGCCGCCGCCCCACGATGGTGGTCAGCAAGGCCAACCCTGTCAGAGAACCATGACTCCGCTCAGAGCGATGGGTTTGGTGACCACAACCCGGATCAGTCAGCCGACGAGTTCGGTAACCATGACGCGGCCCTCTCCGAGGAGTGCGCGAAGCCAGAGACCCTACCGATTCTGAATAACGAGGAGGAAGCATCTGACGCTGAGTTAGCCTTCTTGGAACTCTAGTCAGTATCGCGTAAAGGTTAGACGTTAAGGAGGGGTTATCAGAGTTTCTCCACCCTCGCTGTCACTACTAGACTGGTGGTAGACGGTAATTCTGTGCAACTGACCTGTACAACTGGAGGGTTAGTAGTA
>CAUZTE010000070.1:0-7105 GCA_963582565.1 Dehalococcoidia bacterium
GTAGGCGATCAACTGCAACCGGGGTTGTACCAGTTGTTCCTTGGCGGGTTCAGCGATGCCGTGTCCACCATGACCCAGCGTCGCGTCGACCTTGAAGCCACTACCGATGGCCCGGTTGCGGTAGTCGCAGCAACAGCCGTGCCTCAGGTACAGCCCACGTCTGCGCCGCAGCAAGAAGAAGACCATGACGAAGACGGTGGCGGATGCGGCCGTGGCAGCAACATTGAGTTGGCGTACCCGTTGGCGGGGCTTACGTTGTTGGGCCTCATGTTCCGCAGGCGACGTCAGGGCTAAACGGGTAGTATTGTCTCAACACGCACCCTTGGAACCATAAACTCACCACTCATGTCTATTGAAGCCTGTTATCAGGTAACAGGCCCAGCCGCAACCGAAAACATCTCCACCGGCAGGTCATGTGGGTGTAGGGTCTTGCCCTGCCTTGGGGCAGGCGGTTCGTCTATTTGAGGATACGTATCACAACAAAGAGGTGACCTTGGCTCTCGTGCGCACCCTCGGACTCCGCGCTGCCACGCTGCTGGGCGTTCTGCTCACGGTGCTGGTGCTGCTTGTAGTTACCCTGGGCGCATCTGGATTCTCCGATCGCATCCTCACCGCCGTCATCAACGAGGAGATTCGCGGCCTCCGTACATCCCAGGCAACCCAGAGTCGTAACCCAGAGGCCCTTGAGGCAGCGTTGGAAGTCCGCCGTGAAGAGTTGATCGAATTCTACGGCCTCAACGAAGCGTGGTGGCAACGCATGCCGGACACGGTCTTCAGAGTCATCACCCTCGATCTTGGCGATGCCCGAACACTTCGAAGCTCCAAAGGTAGCCGCAAGGTGTCCGACATTGTGTTGGAGCGCCTTCCCAACACCGCCCTACTGCTCACATCCAGCTTGATCATCACGGCAGTCATCGGCATGGCTGTAGGTGTGAAGATGGCCACCCGGGTCGGCAGCAAGCTTGACCGTACAGTCTCCTTCGGGGCAGCGGTCTCATTCGCGCTACCTGCATGGTGGACGGGCATTCTCCTCATCCTCCTGCTGTCCTTCACGTTCAACATATTGCCCAGCGGAGGCATGTACAGCACCCCTCCACCGGAAGGAGGCTTTGCAAGGTTCTTTGACCTGCTGAAACACGCGCTGTTGCCCATCATCACCCTGGTACTGGTGAGCGTAGGCCCCTACCTGTATTCCGTAAGAACCATGACCCTGAATGTAGCCCAGGAAGACCATGTGTTAGTCGCCCGCGCCAAAGGGTTGCCAGAGGGCAAAGTCATGCGACAGCACATCCTGCGAGTAGCAGCGCCCCCCATCGTCACCGGCCTCATCCTTAGCCTTGTGGGCTCCCTGGGCGGGTCCATCCTGGTTGAGACGGTATTCAACTGGAACGGCATGGGTCGACTCTACTTCGAGGCTGTGGCCGGAGCGCCCGATGAAGGCCTCATTGTAGCGTTGACCTTCATCTTCACACTGATGTACGTCGTCGCCAGGTTCGTGCTGGAAGTCCTTTATCTCCTCCTCGATCCACGAGTGAGGTACGCATGAAGACTTCATCGTCAAGATTCTGGGAGCCCAAAAGGTTCGTCCCTCCTGACCCGCAGGTCAGTCCCCAATCATATGTGCCCCCGGTTATAAGTAAAGCATGAACATTAAACTCAGCGATGCCTTCAGCGTCCTCATCAGCAGCTACACCGGCAAAGCCGGCCTCATCCTGCTGGCCTTCCTCGTAGGCATATCGATATGGGTGCTCGCAACCTATCCGCTGGACTTCGGCACCAAAGAGTGGAGCAACCCCGCGGTTTGGGCCGACAACCCGAAAGCGGTGCCCCCGGTCTGGGTGAACCTATTCCCCGGCACTGACCGTGTCTCCCACAAGGTGTTGGACTCTGACACGCCAGACGACCTCCGCGCGGTGGGGCGAGTGAAGGCAGAGACCTATCGTTTGTCGTTTTCCCACAACTCCGATGAATTCCCCACGTTCATCTCGTTCACCCTCAACGACGTTGAGTTCGAGGGTCGGCCACCGTTGATTACGTTATCGCTCGTTCGACCCGACGGCACAACAGTGCGGCTGCTTCAACACGTGCCGTCAGGTGCTCGCGACGGTGAATCCGCGCCGATAATCCGCTACAAGCAGACGCCGTTTCGCTTACTACTCAGCGCCGATCAGACGGTGCGGGCGGCCCTTGCTGACTTCCACAACGAACAGTTCGGCACCAACTTCGATGAGCGTGACCTACGTGGCCTGGGCGATCAGGCGGCGTTTGGTGTGCCAATCCCGGGCGATGACGCAGCCTTCGAGTCCCTACGCGGCGACTACGAGTTCGTCATTGAAGCAACGTTCTTCAGCACTGAGGACAGCCTGGGCAGCGTCAAGACCGTGGTGGGCGGCGATGTCTTCGGCGGCATGGGCACAGACTCCCAGGGGCGGGACCTGGCCGTGGGGCTGCTCTTCGGGTTCCCCGTGGCGCTGTTCATCGGTCTGCTCGCATCCACACTGACCACAACCATCGGCACAACACTGGGCATTGTCAGCGGCTACATGGGCGGCTGGGTGGACACCGTCATTCAGCGACTCACGGACGTGGTGGCCAACGTGCCACTACTGCCCATCCTGATTTTCATGGTGATCGTCCTGGGCTCCAACCTCTTTCTTATTATCCTTATGCTTGTCGCTTTCAGTTGGCCCGGCCTGACCATCCTCATCCGCAGCATGGTGCTTCAGCTACGATCGGGACAGCTTGTAGAAGCAACGCAGGCGCTGGGTGCGTCAAAGACACGAATCATGATTAGACACATCTTCCCGCAGACCGCGCCCTTTGTGTTTGCCCAAATGATCTTCTTCACTCCTGCAGCCATCTTGGCGGAAGCTGGCTTGAGTTTCCTGGGCCTTGGCGACCCATCGATACCCACGTGGGGGCAGATATTGGAGCAGGGCTTCCGCACAGGCGCGGTCTATGTGGGCTATTGGTGGTGGGTACTGCCGCCGGGGCTGCTCATCGTCCTAACGGCAATGGCCTTCGTGCTCATCGCCCTGGCTGTCGAGCCTGTCCTTAACCCCCGACTTCGCAACATGCGCTAGCAAGGCTAGTCCTGCAACGCGTGTGCTTGGGACTGGCCTGAGGGCCAGACGGCTTTAGTCCCCTGCCGCAGGTAATATGTCTTTAGTCTCCTCGCCTCAGCGATATATCCCCTCGCCGCAGCGATACGTGATGCTATAATAAATATATGCTCTTCAAAGTAACTGACGAAGCCTTGGCCGCACTCTTGCACGGACGCAAAGACGAAGGGCATCCAGAAGATCAGGTCATGCGAGTGATGTGGGATGAGGATGACTTGGCCTTCGAGTTGGACTTCCCTGACATGATGGACATGGTCTATAAGTGGGAAGGGGAGCCGGTTCTGCTGGTCGATCCCGAGATGAACCGCGACTTCGGCGATATGATTCTGGATGTCGTCGCACAAGACGGGGATTTCAACTTCTTCATGACCGAAGCCGAACCCGGCGACTAATCCCCAACCTTCACACCTGTCATTCTGAGGGAGGCCTTCAGCAGAAGGGTGACCGAAGAATCCGCCACCACAGCCCTGAACCGTTCAACTTCCCTGAGGTGTATGGCCGGGGACTGGCCTGCGGTCCAGAGGCCTCTTTAGTCTCCTCGCCCCCCGCCAGGTCACATGGTTGCAGGGCTCAGACCTGCCTGGTAAACACCACTACCGGGATCGTCCTCGGCGCACTTTGCTCGTATTCACCGAACACCGGCTGCAGCGCCACCTGCTGGGCGAACAACGCATCTCGCTCAGCACTCTCAGCAAACGTGGCCTTCGCCTCAAATTTCTCGCTCCCCACCTCTAGGGTCACCGTGGGATTCGCGACGATGTTGTGATACCAGTCCGGGTTGGTAGGCCCGCCGCCTTTGGACGCGAATACCACACATCGGTCGCCGTCTTCCAAGTACATCAGCGGGTTGGTTCGTTGTTGCCCCGACTTCGCTCCGATGGTCGTCAGGAGCAGTATCGGCCTGCCTTCAAACCTACCGCCCGGCTCGCCCTTGCTGGCCCGGAAGTCCGTGATCACATCAGCGTTGTAATCGTAGTTCTTTGCCATGTCCGTCTCCTTGCTGGGTGTTCTAGCAACCCATTATGGCACACCCGCTTACGACTGAGATTCCTCGACGATTCCTGTGTCGACGTACAGACTCAGGTCGATGCCGCTGAGATCCGGTGGCTCCAGGTGTGCGGGGAACAACTCCACCGCTCGTTCGACACCCGTGACAGACACCGCAGGACTCTCGGGGATGGCGTTGGTGTATATCGAAACGATCGTCTCCACCAACTCTCGCTCCAGGTCTGGGATGCCAGCGTCCAAGAAGGCCTGCACAGTCGCGTCCTCATCCGTCCTAGCTAGCGTCTGCGCCCGTTGTATGGCATGAGCGAACTTCACCAACACATCGCGGTCGCTGCCGATAAAGTCACGCGTGGTCACGAGGGCAGGGCTCAGTTGCTGCCCGTTAAGCTCCACAACCTCGCCAGCTGATTGGTTTATCAGCATTACCGCACCCTGCTCTACCAATGCGGTCTCCATGTACGGTGTGTGTGCGTACAGGGCATCTACCAGCCCATCCTCGAATGCCTGATTTTACTCATGGCCAGCGATGATCACCATCTCAATGTCAACATCGGCATCCATTCCTACGGAGTTGAACAGCACCCGCAGCTTGGTGGGTGGCCCGTGGGCTATACCGATCTTGAGGCCGCTGATGGCCCGCAGCTTCTCCTTCACCATCATATCGATAGAGAGGCCAAGCCGCTCAATGACCTCCGCCTGAACGATCAGGTTGTTCGGGTCGTTCACAAGCAGGTTGCCGAAGATCACGATGGGCTCTTCAAGCTGGATGCGCGGCAAGAACATGGGCGGCGGCAGCACCGCAACGTCCACTCTGCCCTGTAGCAGGAGGTTTGGGGTAGCCATCGGGCTCGGTGGTACCACTACCTGGATGTCCAGTCCTTCATCCTCAAAGTACCCAGCACCCAACGCCGTCCAGAAGCTCATGAACTGGAGGTTGTTGTTCGTGGGCACGCCTACTCGCACAAGCTCAAGACCCGGTCGTGCAACACGTGGCGTTTCCGTCGGCCGTTCTGTGGCAGTGGACGTGCCGTCAGCGTCCAGCGTCGCTACCTCGTTCGCATCACCCAACGATTGCCCACCACTGCGCACCAGCAGCCTAACCACAGGCCTCAGCGTCGGACCTCGCATGGGGACGAACACGATGGAACGCTGTGCGTCGAAGTCTAGGGTCACGATTGTCGTCTGCCCCTCCACCACCTCGAAGCCACCCACGATGCGGAGCTTGTCGCTGGGCACACCGATGGGCCTGTTGCCGTTCTGGATGGTCACTCGACCGCTCACAACGTCCAGGCGAATCTGCTGGTATCGGCCGACTTCCAACTCAGCGTCGCCAAGTATCTCTTCGATGCCGTCAAGTTTCAGCAGGTCGAACTCGAATGGCCCTGCGGCTACCATCTGCCAGCCGCTTTCATCGTCACCGCCAGAGCCATGGACCTCCACGTTCTCAACCGTCAGCACGATCTCCGTGGGGTCGGCGGCGGGTTGATCGGTGACGCGCACTTCAAGGGTGCCCGTGGGCCCGACCGTTGGTGGGGGTGCCGTCGCAGTTGGTGGCGCAGATGTAGCTGGGACCGATGTCGCAGCACTTTGCGTCGGCACATCTGCGCCGCTACTACCGCATGCAGCGGCCACCATCGCGATGATGAGGAAGATTGAGAAGAGAACCAAGGCGCGTTGAACCCTGCGTGTGTTCGACATGCTCCACCCCCTACGTACTCACATCATTCCCTGGTACGTCGATACCGCGCCGGCAGTTTCAGACTAAGTAGGCAAACCGTCAAGGCGGGTGACATCCCTTGGGTAACCGTCAGGTCATATGGGTCGAGGGCGCGCCCTCGTATGGTAAGGTGTCAGACATGGCGTTTCTAGAAGTGACAGACCTCAAGCTCGCATACCGCACAGATCGCGGCCTCGTTAAAGCCGTCGATGGCACAACCTTCCAGCTAGAAGCCGGGCAAGCCCTGGGCATCGTCGGAGAATCGGGCAGCGGCAAAAGCAGCCTCGCCCTCGCCCTCATGAGATTGCTCCCTCGCAACGCGGAACAGCTACAAGGCAGCATGATGTTGGACGGCACAGAAGTCCTAAGACTCCCAGAAGATCAGTTCAGGCGCACCTATCGCGGCACCGTCATCTCCATGGGCTTCCAGGGTGCCATGAACTCCCTCAACCCCGTCGTGCGCGTCGGTCACCAAATAGGCGAAGCGTTGCTGGCAGAAGGCGGCATCAAGAAGCCGGCGGCCTACGCCAAGGTGCGGGAAATGATGGAACTGGTGGGCCTCACAGAAGACGTCTTCGGTCGCTACCCCCATGAACTCAGCGGCGGCATGAAACAGCGAGTCGTCATTGCGATGGCACTGGTGCAGGAACCAAAACTCGTCATCCTCGACGAGCCTACTTCGGCCCTCGATGTCTCGGTTCAAGCCCAAATCATGAACCTGCTCAAACGGCTTAAGCGAGAGCTGGGTCTATCCCTCATCTTCATCACCCACGATATCGCCCTGGCCAGCGATGTGTGCGACCACGTGGCAGTCATCTACGGCGGCCGCATCGTTGAGTACGGTGACATCGAGGGTGTGCTGCTCAGACCGTCCCACCCGTACACAGAAAAGCTTCTGGCGAGCATGCCCAAGCTCCATGCCGAGGCGAAGCCAGAGTTCATACCCGGAGCGCCGCCCGACCTCGTCGAGCCTCCCCCCGGGTGCCGCTTCAGCCCCCGATGCACCTACGCCACCGATGTTTGCTTCACGGACGCCCCACCCCCCTTCACGGTGGAAGAAGGCCACACTGCCCGCTGCTGGCTCCGCCAGGGCTAGCCCTGGCCGGCCTCCGGCCGTGGAGTCACGGTGAAATAGAGCGCTTTAGTGGACGTAGACGCTCCAGTTGAAGCGGTTGTAACGTTCACTTGTATGACCCCTGATGCGATTACCTCACACAACGACATGCCCGTAACGTTCCGGCCGATTGTGCCTAGTGAG
>CAUZTE010000071.1:0-6967 GCA_963582565.1 Dehalococcoidia bacterium
ACATCAGGAAGATCACATGGCTCACGCAGAGCATAGCCCGTAGTGTATTCTTTGACCACTGAGGGGTTTGGGAGTTGTTGATTACTAGCATCCGGGTAGGTTCATGCACCCATAAACATTACAATCAACCCTAAACCGATGCGCCAGTGGAGCCACTCTGGAGCTTGACTTCATGGAGAGGAAGTCCCACTCTGGCCAATGGAATCGATCGCTGATAAACCTATGTGTATTAGCGGGGATTCCCCCAGATTAATCATTGCAGAGGCTCTAGCTTTTGAGTGAAACACGCCAGCAATTAAGAACAACCTCAAACATATCCGGGAACTCCCGGCCAGGTGTTCTTCAGGGATCAAAACGGCCGACGATTCTCTCCTTTGCCTTTGATTGGGCCAATCTGATTACTCTCATAGGCTTGGCGAGTGGACTCCTGGTCATCTATTTTGCTCTACAGGGTCAATTCCAAGCTGCAATCCTGGCCCTGTTGTGGGCAGTGTTGTTCGATTGGTTTGACGGTCCCGTAGCCCGCAGGATGACAGGCAGGACAGAGAATCAAAAGCTGTTCGGCGCCAATATGGACTCGCTGGTGGATGTCATCAGCTCCGCAGTGGCACCCGGAGTGCTCTTGCTGGCCTACGGTGAGTTCAGCCCCTGGTTCTACCCCGGTTTCCTGGCCATTGCTGTGGCAGGTGTGCTGCGTCTTGCTTACTTTGATGTCTATGGCGTTGACTCAGATGGAACCATAGCGGGGTTGTCCATAGACTTCACACCGTTGGTTGTTGCCGGGGTGTTCCTGGCGGAAACTACATTAAGCCACGATGCATTCGCCGGGATTTTCTACGGAGTGATCCTAGTCATGGCGGGTCTCCACGTTGCGCCGTTCCGCATGCACAAGATGGCGGGTATCTGGGTGTCCGTCGTAACGGTTTACGTTGTGGCGTTGACCGCAGTCCACTCGGCGATTCTCTGGGTCGAGTAGCGTTCCTCAACCAGACCGCATGCTACCCTTAGGCTTGTAGCTTAAAGAAGTGGTTCTGTAGCTTAGGCCATGAGAGATGAAGCGCGTTAAGCACTCGTGGCAGGACCCAGAAACTCAAGGGTGACGTCCACCGTAGCAACGACCATGTGGCTTGCCCCATCGCATTAGAGGCTTTGGGGAGGAACGGCAGCCACTTCCGTCGAAAACTCACCACCGCCTCTGCCGTGACCAGGCTGTTGTAGCCGTAGTTGCGACGCACCTCTTCAACAACAAGGCCACCTTCGCCAATGAGTCGCCGGTACAAATCAACGTTACGATACGCCGCCTGGTAATTGCCCTGCGGGATATACACACCCTTACGGACTGTTGATTCCCTGAGGATGACGATACCGCCCTTCGCAAGGCGTTGTTTTAGCTCGCCTACAAGGGCCACCAGGTCCCCATCGTTGAGATACATACACATGCCACCAAGGAAGATCAGATCAAAGGTGCCTGGGGGTAAATCCGTCCGGACATCCCCTTCGATTATTTGGGCATTGGGCAGATGTGCTACTCGCTCCCTGGCTGCTTCCACCATGACAGGGCTTCGTTCTACACCCACGACAGTCTCATAGTTCTGGGAGAACAACTCCACCCATGATCCCGCACCACAACCCACGTCAAGGACGCTGGCGTTTGGCGGAAGCACAGCCATCCAATCACTGAGGGTATTAATCTCAGATTGAAGGCGATATGCCGCAGAGCGTGGAGGAAGGTTGTGCTCGTGAGCCATCATGCTCATAGCTGCCGCGTTACTCCCACTACCATTCCAGAAGCGTTTAACGGTGGAATCGTCCAGTTGTGGCGTGTTCTCAGGCTCTTTATTCATGGAGTTGCACCTATGATAGGTTCAAGCAGATTGGTGAGGGTTTCCGTTGGTGGAGCTGAGGGGACTCGAACCCCTGACCCCCTGCATGCAAAGCAGGTGCTCTCCCAGCTGAGCTACAGCCCCACGCTTCCGGTGGTTGTGAATGAGGATGCTGCAAGGAGCAGTCGGTTCAATCACTCTACCCATTACAGCAGGGGAGCACCGCATCGTCAACCTTGACGGCCGCCATTTCCCACTCAGGGCCAATGAGCCTCCTCCTGTCCCAACCATTTTGCCCTAGCACTTTCATATGGTTGGATGTACCATTTCACTTGCTTGGAAGTGTCTGCCCCCCAATCCATTCGCTCTCCAAGATATTCTTTTGGAACCTATGTCTCGTAAGGAGGAACCCCATGGCAGAACGACATCAAGTGATCATTGCAGGCGGAGGCCCCGTAGGAGTCGGCATGGCTGTTGAGCTAGGACTTCGAGGAATCGACTGCGTGGTCGTCGGACGGCACGAAGAACCCCAGCACCTGCCCAAAGGCCAGAACCTGACCCAACGAACTCTGGAGCATTTCTACTTCTGGGGCATTGTCGATCAGCTCCGGAACGCCCGGCTCATGCCACAGGGTTACCCCATTGGTGGCGTGACTGCCTACGGCAACATGATGAGCGAGCATTGGTGGTCACCAGCAGGGCGTGAGGCAGTCCGGGATTTCTACTTTGAGAAGAATGACCGTCTTCCCCAGTACCAGACAGAGGCTGTCCTGCGTGAGCGAGTGAAGGACCTTCCGTCCGTGACGACGCTCTTCGGTTGGACCGTAGCGACAGTGGAGCAAGACGGAAATGGCGTCACGGTCACCATTGGAGAGACTGAAGGTGAGGCACGGAAGGGTGGTCGATACGAATGGGCAGGGTTCGTTAGTGCTGATGACGATACAGCGAAAACCGTGGCCGGAACCAAGCGCGTCATTGAAGCTGACTATCTTGTTGCCTGTGACGGCGCTCGATCCACAGTCCGAGAGCAGATTGGCATCGACCGTGGTGGCGCTGACTTCGACCAAAAAATGTTGCTCGCCGTGTTCCGCTCCAAGGAGCTCCACGAGGCCTTTGAGCGGTTCCCCAACGGCACGACGTATCGTGCCCTTCACCCTGACCTGAAAGGGTATTGGATGTTCTTTGGTAGGGTGGACGTGGGCGAGACGTGGTTCTTCCATGCACCCGTGCCACTGGATACCACTGCAGAGAATTATGATTTCCAGGGGCTCCTAAACCGCGCAGCAGGCTTTGAGTTCAAAGCTGAATTTGACCACGTTGGGTTCTGGGATCTTCAGGTTTCTGTTGCAGACAAGTACCAGGTTGACCGCATATTCATCGCAGGCGATGCTGCCCATAGCCATCCGCCCTACGGCGGTTTCGGACTCAACAACGGGTTGGAAGACATTGTGAACCTGGGCTGGAAACTGACCGCCAAGCTAGAAGGCTGGGGGGGCGATGCCCTTCTGGAATCCTACAGTGAAGAGCGACGGCCAGTGTTCTGGGAGACCGGTGAGGACTTCATTGCAAGGGGCATTGATCGCGATGCTGAGTTTCTGGCCAAATACAGCCCGGACAAAGATTTGGAAGAATTCAAGACCGCATGGGCTAAACTTGAAGAGATGGGTGGTCAAAGGACAATGACCTATGAGCCCAACTACCCCGGTTCATCGGTTGTCATGGGGCCAGAAGGCGCCGTTTGTAGCGCCCACGGCTCACACTCCTACGATGCGAGGCCTGGCCATCACTTGCCGCCACAGCCCCTATCCGGCGGGCGCGACCTGGCTGCGGAGCTTGGAACAGGCTTCACACTCCTTGCATTCGGTGCCGACGATGCAGCCGTCCAGGCTATCGAAGGCGCAGCTAGTTCCCTCAAGGTACCGTTCAAGGTCATCAGGGACACTAATGAGGATGGCCGAGAGAAGTACGAGGCGAAGCTCATCCTTGTTCGGCCTGACCAGTACGTGGTTTGGACCGGAGATGATGCCCCTTCGGATGCCACAACCGTTTTGAAGAAGGTCACCGGCACCGCATAAGCAAACGATACTCAAGTAGTCACACAAAGAGGGGTCACTATGTAGTGGCCCCTCTTTGTCATGCTAGGCCTTCAGAGTTCTGCCGCAGCTCGAATATTGCGAATACCCTGCCTTAATGTTATTGCAACTGGAGAACCTGCTCATATATTATGGTGCCGCTGAGGGAGGGTATTGAATTACTTCTCAGTTTTTGTATTTGGGGGTGTTATGTCTTCAGAGAAGAGCTACCTGACTCCTGATGGCGTAAAAAAACTCAAAGCAGAGCTTGATGCCCTTGTTTCTGTACGTCGCCGAGAAGTGGCGGTAAAAATCAAGCTTGCGGCAGAGGTCGGCGGGACTGTGGACAACGCCGAATATGACGAAGCAAAGCGTGACCAGGGGACGGTTGAGGGGCACATCATGGAACTGGAGCTGGCCCTCAGAGACTCCATCATCATCCCGAACCACAGTACCCCCTCGGAGACCGTAGAGTTAGGTTCCCATGTGGTGGTGAAAGATGATGCGGGTAAGACCTTGAAGTACATGATTGTTGGTAGCTTGGAGGCCGACCCCATAAAAGGCCGCATTTCCAATGCTTCACCCGTTGGACAGGCGCTCCTTGGCAAGCGTGTGGGTGAAGACGCGGAAGTGAAGACGCCGGGCGGAGTCCAAAAATACACAATCTCAGGGATTAAATAGCCTCTCTGCCTTTCTCTGAATGCCTCCACTGCCCTTGCCTATCCCTCTGAGCTACAATGTAGCTGAGTCTGTACCATGCAAATACGATGGCATCCGTTCATTGGAACGGCATTCGCCCAAGCTAGGAAACTTCCGTGGTTGAACGCGACGAGTTCTTTCAGGTCAGGTCAGAAAAACTGGAGAGGCTTCGGCAGCAGGGCATAGACCCCTATCCTGCTCGATACAAGCGCACCCACACAATCAAAAAGGTGCTGGAACTCCTGGCAAAGAGGGAGTCCAAGCCTACGGATACTGAAGGACGTGCGGTCAGCATCACCGGCAGGGTCATCGCAGTCCGGAATATGGGCAAAGCCGCGTTCCTGGATATTCGCGATGGTACGGGGCAAATACAAGGCTACCTCCAGAGAGATGTCCTTGGTGACGGCTACGATTTACTGAAAGACCTTGATCTGGGCGACTTCCTTGGCGTTTACGGCAAGTTGACCCGAACCCGAAGGGGCGAACCCTCTGTGTCAGCACAGAGCATCACGCTGTTGGGCAAAGCGCTACGTCCACCGCCGGAGAAGTGGCACGGACTCCAGGATATCCAACAGCGGTTCCGCCAGCGCGAAGTGGACCTGCTGTCCAACCAGGAGGTTCGTGAGCGCTTCATCCTCAGAAGCAAGGTGGTGGAGGGCATCCGCCGCTTCTTGAGCAATCGGGACTTCATTGAGGTTGAGACGCCTATCCTTCTGGCTGTGGCGGCCGGTGGGGTGGCCCAACCCTTCACCACGCAGCACAACGCTCTAAGCAGGACGCTCTACCTCCGCATCGCCACAGAGCTTCACCTCAAGCGGTGCATCATCGGTGGGCTGGACAGGGTGTTTGAGATCGGCCGGATTTTCCGGAACGAGGGGCTGGATGCCAGACACAACCCGGAGTTCACGACTCTTGAGAGCTACCAGGCCTACACCGATTACAACGAAGTCATGGAAATGGTGGAGGAGATGGTTTCGACCCTCGCCGCCGACAACCTGGGAACTACCCAGATACAGGTGGGCGAGGCTTCGATAGAGCTGAAGCCCTCGTGGAAGCGACTGTCCCTGCGGGAAGCCATCATCACTTACGCCGGGCTGGACATCGAAGAGTACCCGGACGCTCAATCCCTTGCCGCGCAGATGCGGGAGCGTAACGTGGCCGTCACCCAGGAAGACAGCTGGGGTCGGTTGGTGGACAAGTTGTTGGGAGACAAAGTGGAACCCAACCTGATACAACCTACGTTCCTCATAGACTATCCGGTAGAAATGACACCCCTGGCCAAGCGTATTCCCGGTAATCCCAGGTACGTGGAGCGATTTGAGGGGTTCATCAACGGCATGGAAGTGTGCAACGCCTACTCGGAGCTGAACGACCCTGTGGAGCAGCGACTCCGGTTCGAGGAGCAGGAAGAGCTGCGCAAGGATCACGATGGCGAGGACTTCGACCGACTGGACGAGGAGTTCCTGACAGCGATCGAGTACGGCATGCCCCCAACTGGTGGGCTTGGTATGGGTATCGACCGGCTTATGATGATGCTCAGCGGGCAAACGACCATCCGGGAGGTCGTCCTGTTCCCCCACCTGTCATGGTCGCAAGAGGACATCTTCCGCGAGGTGGATAGACGTATTCAAGACATGCGGTCAGAAGACCCCGCCATCATGAACGAAGCGCTGTTCAATCGTCTTAGTTCTGAGTTGCCCGGCGAAGTCCGTTCACGGGTTGCAGACGGTGAGCTGCGCAGTCGCATCGAGCAGCGGAGTACATAGCAACCTGAGGGCAGGGCGCGGTTGACACGGTTTTGGGGCTACCGTACGCTGGCAAAGCACTCGAAGTTCGGTAACGTGCTTGATTTTACGATATTCAATATCACATTTTCGATAGTGGGAGTAAAAAACATGGCTCAAGAGCAAAAAGACACGGAGCAGGAAGGCCCAACAGGTTTTAACGGACACAGAGACATGTCTCTGGACGAGATTGCAGCCCTCCAGCCTGGGCTGGCGATACTGATGCCCATGGTGGGCGCTCGATGGTGGAACGTGTACTACGCAGCTAAAGTGAGCAACTGGCAGCTGGCCACCTTCCAGGTTAGGGAAGCCATCTCTCTCATGAAAAAGGGTGTACAGACACGACCCCGGTACGCCGAAGCCACTGCCGACTACATTGAAAAGGACCTCGCCCCTGTGTTAGCAGCCTTGGGTGAGAAGGACTTTGATACCTTTGAAAAGGCGTTCAATGCAGCCACCGATCGAGCCAATGAGTACCACGAAGAGTTCAAGAAGGGGTACCTGGTCTGGAAGCTTCCGGATCACCCCAACCCACAGGTCGACTACACGCCCCGCGACTAATCCGCACTAACAAAAAGAAGGCCGTTGC
>CAUZTE010000072.1:0-6906 GCA_963582565.1 Dehalococcoidia bacterium
CTCTATCATCGAGAACCTGAGTCCGAGCGAGACTCCGGTACTCTCAGCAGCGAAAACGCTCACCGCAACGTCAACCCTCCACGAATGGCTGGAAGACACGCTCATCGCACCCAGTGCCAGCAACGCGGCAGCGGAAGGCGCGGCTTCGGGCACTGTGACCGACAACCTGACCCAGACACGCTTGGGTAACTACACCCAGATCAGCAAGAAGGTCTACGGGGTGTCGAACACGATGCAGTCGGTCAACAATGCCGGATTCGACTCGGCTATCGCATACGCGGCAGCAAAGGCGGCACGCGAACTGAAGACCGATGTGGATATGGCAATTACGACCTCCCACATCGCCAAGTCTTCGTCCGCAACGAGGCGTTCCGCGAGCCTCGACAGTTGGGTACGAAACGCCAGCCGAGGGACGGTAGGTACGGGTACATCTGGTGCGGACCCTGGCACTTTCGACGGGGCCGCAGTGGATACGGAAGCGGCCACAACGAAGCAACGAGCGTTTACTGAAGGTTTGTTGACCGATGTGATCGAGGATTGCTGGACTGATGGCGGCAAGCCGAGCCTGATCGTGGCTGGCGCGAAGCAGCGCGGAGTTTTCAGCGGGTTCGATGGTCTCGCAAACACGGCAACGGGCGGCAACAATGTAACCCGCTCCGATCGGTCAAGTCGCACGATCATGGGCACCGCCGAAGTCTACGTCAGCAACTACGGGCAACTTTCCGTAGTGGCATCGCGTCACCTTCGGAAGGTTACGACAGTGGATCGGGATGTTTGGCTGATCGACCCCGAGCAGATCGGTGTCGCGTACCTGCGACCCTGGGAAGAGCAGGATCTCGCGGTGGTCGGAGACGGTCAGGATCGGATGATGACTGTCGAGTGGACGCTTCAGGTGTCTAACACCTACGCCCACGGTCTCATCGCAGACCTCAACTAGCAAGTTCACCGGGTGGCTGGGGTGGGGCTTTGGATGCCTCCATCCCTGCCCCAGTCGCCCACTCTGTTTTTTAGGTAGGGAGCAAATCCATGAAGTTCGTCACACTTGTCCCAATGTTCGGGCTCCTTGCCTCAATGGTTGCGGGCACGGCATACGCCAACTCAGGAACCAAGCAACTCACAAGAGAGCAGTCTCCGACAAGCACCCGGTCCTGCTCGATCGACTCCGGCGATACTTGCTACTTCGGCAGCAACGCGGCAAATACCGGTAACTCAATGACCTTCAGCGTGCCGAGCTACAACGCGATCGCCTGCTTCGACTCCGATACGGGTAGCGCGTCTGCGGGTGCTGCGGTGGTGAAGTTCTGGAGGGTCTCCTCCAGTGGCCTGAAGGTTGGGAGTTTTATCCCTTCAGCGGCTAGCACCTCGACACTGTCCGGTATCCCGACCGACTGCTTTGTGATGCTCACCGGCTCATGGTGGATCGAAGTATCCACCGCACCGGCAGGCGCAGAAGTTTCTCTCGTAACAATCACGGGGAGTGGATCTCAATGAGTCGGTTGATGAGCGTACTCTTCGCGGCGGTTCTGCTTTGCCTGCCATCCGTTTCCCTGGCGCAGGGTAATGCGTTCGGTGGGGGTGGTGGTGGCCTTGGCACTTGCCCCGCCGCATCCGGCATCTGCGAAGACGCCACTGGGAACCTAGTATTGAATGATGCAGGGGCGGGGATCATAGCCACCCCGGCAGCGGCCACTGGGTCTAATATCGTACTCTCGGAGGGTTCTAGCTTAGGACCAGATGCATTCACGTTGGGCCTTGGTGGAACGAGCCTAGACCGCTCCGTGATTTGCACTATTGGGGCAGATGGTTCAATCAACACGTTTTGCCCCATCTTCAACAATGCCTTCAAAATTCGGACTTCTTTGAGGAATATCGTCACTGCGCAAGACCCCGGTGGAGACTGGATAGTAGAAACGAGTCCCTACCGACTTTCAGGAAGCGCTGGGAATTCCGGGTATCTCGCCTTCGGCGAGGTGCTGACTTACGCGCCCGGAGCCGAGGTCATCTACGACCCCCCAGTTTTAAATACTTGTACTGCGGCAGGCATAACCCCTCCGACAGCCGGTTGTAGCGGCCCGATAGGAATCTCCCATGTGGGGGTAGGGGCATCTACGGACTGGAGTCTAACTATGACTGCCACAATTACAGCAGGGACTTCACCTGGCACCGGGACTGGTTGCATCATTACTATGTGGGAGGGTAACGCCGATGACGGCACGCCTGATCGTCAGCTTATTTTCCCCCTCTCGTCCACTGTCGATGCTGAAGAGACACTGACTGTCATTGTAACCACAACGGCCACAGGTGGTGGCTCCAACTACGACTACTTTGGTCTCTTCAGAGGAGGCAACACCTGTGCCGGGATCACAGCAATGGATGTGACCTTCACTGCCGAGGTAATTCCATGATTAGGGGGTTCATAGCGTTATTCTTGACGGTCTTCATCCCTTGCGTGGGGATGACTTCCTCATTCTCAGGTGGTTCGGCAAGTTTTGTTACCAAGGCATCCCGACACCCCAACATAATATTCATCATGGTTGATGAGCTTGGGCGGGAACAGTACCAGCAGTTGTTGTCCCCTTACGCGAATTCCGTTGGTGATGTGAGTTTCGATGCTACTGCGGCTCCACTAGGGCAAAGTTATGAGGTTCGACCTAGTTCGCATTGGCCTAACCTCAACAAGCTGTTGCTCAACGGCATCAATTTCACGGGGATGTGGTCAGGCTCGTTCTGTGCCGCGACCCGCGAGATGCTCCAGAGAGGGAACAACTTTACCCTAAATGTTTCTGAATCCGGTCCTAACTTGGGCCAAGCCGCGCCCATGCGGCAAATACAAGACATAACTGGGGACGCTTACGCTATCGCTCACTGGGGAAAGGGTTTACTTGGGTCAAGTAGCCCGGCTAATGACTGCACCATGCCCGGGTGTTTCCCGAGCATACCAAGTGCAGGCGGGAATGGATTCGGTTGGGTTGATACCCTTCCCCAATGGTCTGGGCTAGCCAGTCCCGGCCCCGTCCCTGTCAATGAGACTGCCCTTTGGACAATCGGTGGTACACAGATTATGTGGCGGGATGAGGCAGCTTTTGTCCAGATAGAACAGTACATAGAGAGTCTGTATGACTCTAAAACCCCCGCTCAGTCAAACTGGTTTGAAAACCAAACCGGGAATCCATTCATCCTTGCATTGAGTCCGCACTCTATCCACAATGGTGGTTCGTACAACTGCACCCAAGAAAGAACCGCCAATGCTACCGGTAGGAAGTACGTCTATCCCACTTCCGGTCAGGAAGCCGCATTCACGACTCTTCCATTCCCCACTGGCAACTCAGCCCTTAAGGGGCCTACCCCAAACTACGATGCCGCCGAGTTTGCTATATTGTATGCGGGCGGGGCGGACAGTATCCCAGCATACAAGCCATGGTTTGACTGCCAAATGACTCAGCTAAAGTGGCTAGACGATTACTTGGGAACGCTCATTGGATGGCTAGGCCCGCACGGTCTGGAAAACACCCTGATTATATTCACAGGGGACAACGGTTCTGCGGGCGATCTTTATTCCAACCGCACGGGGGCATTTATTCCCAATGCGCCCACAGTGCAGCCTACTCCAGCGACAACTTTAATCGGAGCATCAGCCCCGGCTAATTCCAGATCAGGTTTTGGTAAAAATGCCAACACAGGGACCGGATACAATGTCCCGTTTGTGGTGGCTTACGGAAGCATACCCAAGAGACTCAGGAATACGTCTTCGGCGGCAAGGTTGAACTTTGCAGACGTAGCGGAAACTATCGTCCAATTGGTCGCCCCTCGGGCTGCACAATACTTCCCAAACACGGTGAACCCCGGCACCCACGACGGTTCAGGGAGAAACTTCACTCCACTCATATACGGCACGGCATCTGATCAGGATAGTTTGTTCGGGATAACCATCGTAGGCGATTTGAACATTTACGGTTGCGATGCCTCTTTGGTCTTCTGCCCAGATGAAGGTCGCCCGTGGCAGGCGCAGGCGAGCATGGACCCAGACGCATCTGGTGATATCTACATCTTGTCTAAGAACCCAAACTCCGGTCAGACCATTTCTGGCAACCCATCGTCTCCCCAAAGACCCATTAGCTGCGATTACGTCCAAAACTTCTCTGCGGCAAACTACTCCGATAATCTGAGAGGCGATATTGGATCTAACGCTGAGTTATTGGCAGCCGTCTGCGCGATGCAGTCAGCAATAGAAGAGGCTTGGCCCGCTACCGTTGCCAACCCCACTGTTTCGTATCAGGAGCCTGCTACTTGCTTACCAACGTATGCGAGTCTATGCCCGTGATCAATCTTCCGGCGGTGTTGACACTTATAATGCTCATACTCCCAGCAACAGTCTCGGCCAGTGAGTCATCTAAGGCCCACCAGTTCTGCATGGCGATGATGAGAGAAGGCCCCGCACAGGCCCTCAACGAACGCTTCAAGCCCCTAACACGCAACGAAGAAGAGTGGGACAGGCTGGTGAGTGTGGTTCTGGAGACATGGCATGAGGCGTGCTTCAGCCTGCTTGGAGTGCCTGACAATCGTGTAGAGGCAGATCAGATGCCCTGGGTGAGCCCGGGGATGATTTGTGAGGTGGGGACATGAGCCAGTGGCAGACGCTCAAGGACGATCCGGGCGATCCGATGAAGCGCAAGATGAAGTTCGATGATATGGACAAGACGCTGACCATCGTTTCCGAGCAGGACAACATCGGCGAGATCTTGACCATGAACAAGGCTTTCCTAAACGCGGAGAGGAAGTCCACCGCACTCTGGAACGGTGGCGAGTATGTGAAGGTCGCCGAGATCCCTTACGAGATCCTCGAAAAGTGGTCGATCGAGGAGAACATCAACATCTGGCGAGGGAACGATGAGGACAAGGCCGCGATCGCCCGTAAGCTGAACGATGGCGACTACTCCAACCTACGCACGGCTCCAGGGAAAATCTGATGGCTCAGATCACGAACTACTCGACCCTCAAGACAAACGTCCAGACCTACATGGCCTACGACGATATCGGGAATATGTTCGACACATGGCTGGGCCTTGCGGAGTCGAAGTTCCGGCGCGATATCCGCATCCGAGAGATGGAGGCCCAGGAGGACTTCACACTCGCTGCCAGTTCCTCCCAGGCGCTGCCTACCGGGTTCCTTGAGATCATAGACCTCTATGAGACGGGATCGACGGGCGGCACGCTTGAGTATCTGCCACCGCAGAAGTTCTGGTCGCTCGAAAGTTCTAGGAGCGGCACCGGGCAGCCGGGATTTTACACGGTGCTGGGCACAGACCTGAAGTTCGCCCCCCTGACCGACTCGGCCACTCGGACCTACACGATGAACTACTTCAAAGAGTTCGACGGTCTAGCATCTGCGTCCCAGACAAACACCCTGCTCACTATAGCCCCGGACGTGTACTTGTACGGGGTTCTGTTTGAGGCTCAACCGTATCTAGCAGATGCTGCGCGCTCTGCGGAATTTGAGGGACTGTATCGCAAAGCTATTGATGGCCTTCACGCTGCGGACGTTAGGGCGCGGCATCGACCGCGTGGGCGTATGTACGCGGAGGGCGTTACTTCGGATGGAGCGTTTCGTATCTAGATGCCGATGATGGAACTCGGAGAGTGGCTACCAGACCAGAACCCCATTGCCTTGCCTGGGCTTTCGCAGGCCGACAACGTGTACCCCACGCTTACAGGCTACCGATCATTCAATGGCCGGAACCCGGTGCCGGGAGTATCTGCGATCCCGTTCAGGGCGCGTGGGGCAATGTCAGGGGACACTCAGGGCGGCACAAAGTTCACCATCGTGGGCAGCGCAGAGGATGGCGGTGCTGGTCGAGGGGTGAACATCCTATGGAGTACGGGGCAGTGGATCGAGATCAAACCGACCGGCACCCAACTCACTAGCATGGATTCCGAATCGAGGATGAACTTCGTTGTCTACGGTGACCGGATCATCATGGTTGGACGCAACATCGTGCCCTGCTCAATCGATACGGAAGGCAACGCGCCCAACGCATCAACCAACGTGATGGCTACCCTCTCATCCGAAGCGTCTCAGGCGGATGTGTGCGCGACCTTCAAAGAGTTCCTAATCCTTGGCAATATCCATAACACGGGCTCGACAAACGGGCCTATCATCGGGACTCAGCGTGCGGGCCTTCACTGGTCAGCTATAGGTCAACCTGCCTCTTGGCCTGGGATAGGCAGTGCCGCAGCGATCAATGCACAGTCTGATTTTCAGGTGCTTGACGGTGATGGGGGCGAGATCACTGCAATCGTACCGGCAGGGGAGTGGTGTGCGATCTTCCGCGAGCGTCAGGTTTGGCGGATGGACTATGTCGGTGGCTCCAACTTCTTCTCCTTCAGGAAGCTCGACTCCAATCGCGGCTGCAACATACCCAACGCGGCCATTGCGGTGGGTGGAGTGGTCTACTTCCCAAGCTCCGAGGGGTTCCTAGCCTGCAACGGGAGTACATTGAGTCCGGTAGGCGAGTCCAAGGTTGATCGTTACTGGCGAGAGGGAACGTCGAGCGCATCAAAAGACCTATCGACCGCAGTATACAACGCTGAAACCGAATCGATCTACTGGACGATGGCGCAGGGCGGGAACACGCCCACAACGGTACTCGCCTATCGGCCCAACGTGGGGAAGTGGTTCCAACTGACGGGCTTGGCCTGTGAGGCGATACTCGACAGTGTGAGCAGTGTGATTGGCGGCAACCTCGACGCGGCACCCTACGCATCGTACAAGATGGACAACGCCACAGGCCCAGATCCGACAATCCTACAGGACGCGAACCTCGACGGTCTGGGTGTCCGGTCTGGGGACCGCTCCCTGGCCGCAATCGATAGCAGTGGGGTTCTCCAAATCTACAACGATACGGTGGA
>CAUZTE010000073.1:0-6848 GCA_963582565.1 Dehalococcoidia bacterium
CTTCGCCTTGGCCAGCCGTTCCAGCACACGCTCCGTTGCGTCATTGGCATCCATGCCACCAGTGGTAGTAATCATAGAGATCATCCTACGCAGCAACATGACTTGCTTCAGCGCATCCTCGCTCAAGAGCAGCTCATCTCTACGTGTGCCGCTACGGTGGATGTCTATGGCCGGGTAGATGCGCTTCTCGGAGAGCCTGCGGTCCAGGACAATCTCGCTGTTACCTGTACCCTTAAACTCCTCATATATCACTTCATCCATCCGGCTACCGGTATCAATCAGGCATGTGGCAACGATTGTCAGGCTTCCGCCTTCCTCGGTGTTCCGAGCGGCGCCAAAGAATCGCTTGGGAGGATACAGGGCGCTGGTATCAATACCGCCGGAGAGCGTTCGGCCTGTAGACGGCACCGCTAGGTTGTACGCGCGCACTAGGCGTGTCAGGCTGTCCAGCAGGACAACAACGTGCTTCCCGCTCTCAACCAGACGCTTTGCTCGTTCTAGGGAAACCTCCGCCGTCCGGCAGTGATCCTCCACTGGCTCATCAAAGGTCGATGCGTACACCTCTCCGTTGATGGAGCGTCGCAGGTCAGTGACCTCTTCCGGCCTCTCGCCCGCGAGCACAATCATCAGGAACACTTCTGGATGGTTCTCTGAAATTCCATTTGCGATGTCTTTTAGCAGAAAGGTCTTGCCTGCCTTCGGTGGTGACACAATGAGCGCACGCTGGCCCTTGCCTATGGGTGCGACCAGGTCAATCAATCGTTGCGTCAGGTTGCTTGGCTTTGACTCCAGGATGAGTTGTTCGGTGGGGTAGATTGGAGTCAAGTTATCGAAATGCGCTCGCGTGCGCGTGACTTCAGGGTCGCCGCCGTTCACAGCCTCCACGCGAATCAGTCCGAAGTACCGCTCGCCTTCTTTGGGTGGTCGTACCTGGCCGGTCACTTGATCGCCCGTGCGTAGCGCGAAGCGTCTAATCTGTGATTGCGATATATACACATCGCCTGGGCCAGCCCTCAAGCCCTGCTGCCTCAGGAAGCCGTATCCATCGCCTACGATCTCCAATAGACCGGTAGCCAGGACGTATCCCTGCTGTTTCGCGTAAGCCTCTAGCAGGTGGAAGATGATTTCTTCCCGCCTCTGGGCTCCGTCTTCTATTCCCATCTCTGTGGACAACTCAAGCAATTCCTCTTTGGTCTTTGCTTCCAGCTGCGCCATACTCATTGCGGTCTCTTGCATGATTCTCCTTGGAACTTGTCCTATGTAGTTTTTCTGAAGTTAGGGTATTGGTTGTCCACTGGCTTTGGTGCCATGAGCGGCCAGGGGAATTGTTTGTCATTTAGAGATGTAAGTGAGTGGTGGTTGCTGCCTCAGAGGTTAGTAAGGAATCTCGCGTGTGTTGGGATGGTTGGAATTGTTCTGAGGCCTGGCAATTTGATAGCCGATTGGAGGGAAAATCCGGGGAACCGTGACACCACTCTGTCTATTATCTCACATTATTCAAGCTCCCTGTCTATTTTTCAAGATTTGGACTCTCCGACAATCTCAACGCCGTCCAATTGCAATGGGGTCTGCATGCCCTCTCGTACCACGTGCTGGGCAGCTCCAACAAAGTCCTTAAACAATGGATGTGGTCGATTCGGTCGAGACCGGAACTCAGGATGGAACTGCGTCCCAACCATGAACGGGTGATCCACAACCTCTGCAATCTCTACCAACTGGTTGTCAGGGGATAAACCACTGAACCGTATACCCGCGTCTTCCAGGGTCTCCCGATATGCATTGTTCAACTCGAAGCGATGCCGATGTCGTTCACCTACCACCTCTTCGCCATACGCCTTTGATGCGCGGGTACCTGCGACAACGTTGCAGGGATAGACGCCAAGCCTCATTGTCCCGCCCATCTCGGTCACTTCACGTTGATCTGACATTAGGTCTATGACAGGGTCCGGGGTCTCCGGGTCAAACTCCGTGGAATTAGCTTTAGGTAAGCCGGCTTCACTCTGAGCGGTCTCTACAACCATTAGCTGCATCCCCAGGCAGAGACCCAAATAAGGAACCTTATTCACCCGCGCGTAACGTGCGGCCTCTATCATGCCTTCCACGCCCCGGGCGCCAAACCCTCCCGGGACAACAATGCCACAAGTATTCTTCAAATAGTGTTCCGCGCCATCACGTTCAATGTCCTCTGAAGGTATCCAAGTTACCTGGATATCCCGCTCATGGAACACTCCCGCATGAAGCAAGGCTTCTTTCACCGATATATAGGCCTCTGGCAGGGTGGCATACTTCCCCACAATAGCTACCGGCAGTGGCTCATGGGGTTCTTTTATCTTCTCGACGATGCTCTCCCAATCCGTGAGATCGGGAGCCAGCACCCCAAGTCCAAGTTTCTCTCCAAGCAGCCTGGACAAACCCGCCTCTTGGAGGATCAGGGGCACCTCGTAGATCGTATCCACGGTAGGAAGTGGGATGACTGCTTCCACCTTCACGTCACAGAACAGTGCAATCTTTCCCTTGATGTCATCTGGCACCGGGAAATCGCTTCTGCAGATGATGCAGTCCGGTTGAATCCCGATGCTTCGCAGCTCTTTCACGCTGTGCTGCGTGGGCTTGGTCTTCAATTCGCCGGTAGCTGAAATGTGCGGCAACAGCGTCACGTGGATGTAGTAGACGTTCTCTCGCCCCACATCGTTGGGCATCTGCCGTATTGCTTCCAGGAAAGGGAGCCCCTCGATGTCGCCAACCGTTCCGCCAACCTCCACAACCACCACATCTGGGTTGGTCTCCTCCGCCAGTCGCTTGATGGCGTCCTTGATGACGTTGGTCACGTGGGGTACCGTCTGTATGGTGCCGCCCAAGTACGCGCCCTGTCGCTCTTTGGCGATGACCGCGCTGTACACCTGACCTGCAGTAATGTTCGATGATCGGGTGAGTTCAAGGTCAGTGAAGCGTTCGTAGTGGCCCAGGTCCATGTCCGTCTCGCAGCCATCCTTGGTGACAAACACCTCACCGTGTTGGTAGGGGGACATGGTGCCGGGGTCAACGTTGAGGTAAGGGTCAAGCTTCTGCACTGAGACCGTGAGGCCGCAGCTCTTCAGGATGCGAGCGATGGAGGCGACACTGATACCTTTCCCTACGGAACTTACTACTCCACCGGTCACAAAGATGTATTTTGTCATAAAAGGCAGTCGCTTTTCCTAATCAGAGGGTGGGTTGTGACAGCAGCCAATAACACACTGAATTGGTGCAAACAAATTTCTTGGAAGGGAACTCCTTGACCCGTGTGTCTGGGTACGAAGGACAGTAGGCGTATACCTACCTAACATCAACGCCACAGTACCGTTCTTTATAGTGGTTTGTCAAGAGTGATTATTTATAAAATACGGGCAAGGATTGCCTACCAAAATCGTTGACCACATCCCCTTACAGACCTAGAATGCTGCTGCTGGGAAAAGCTGCATCGCAAGGAGGACAGAATGGACTCCGGATTGATCGGCAAAATTGAGAAAGCCAAGTGGTACGCTCAAGACCCCAGCAGGGTGACACTCCTCAAGTTCACCGTCCTGTTCCACGGAGACCACTCCGATCATACAATGACCTTTGACAATGGATATTGGCATTGTGAATGTGCATTCTACGCAAGCCACCAGACTTGCAGTCATACAATGGCCGTGGACACCCAGTTCAGCAGCATGCTACCGGTAGGTTTGCCCGTCCCGTCTTAGCTATTCCTCAAACCTACGGATGACAAGGCATGCATTCTGTCCACCAAACCCAAAGCTGTTGGACAGGACTGTGGTTACGTCTTTTTTCCTGGCCTCGTTGGGCACGTAGTCCAGGTCGCAAGCAGGATCCGGCACCTCATAGTTGATTGTGGGATGTATGATGCCTGTCTGGATGGTTTTTACTGCCACAACAGCCTCTACGCCCCCAGACCCACCCATAGCATGGCCAATCATTGATTTCGTAGAGCTTATCGGCACATGGTATGCGCCATCGCCGAACACCAGCTTGATGGCAAGGGTCTCGATCGCATCGTTGACCGGCGTCGACGTGCCATGAGCGTTGATGTAGTCAATATCCTTCGGTGCAAGCCCCGCATCGGCGATAGCCCATGACATCGCACGGGCAGCGCCTTCACCGTTTTCGTCCGGGTGTACGGGGTGAAACGCGTCTGAGGACACTCCGTATCCTACGATCTCTGCAAGAATAGGTGCGCCTCGACTGATAGCGTGCTCCATCTCTTCAAGAACCAGGATTCCTGCGCCCTCACCGGGCACAAACCCATCGCGGTTCGCCTCAAAGGGCCTACTGGCTTTGGTAGGGTCATCGTTGTTGGTTGAGAGGGCCCGCATGACGCTGAATCCCCCCAAAGAGAGCTGACATATCCCGGCCTCCGTGCCACCGGCAAACACCACCTTGGCAGCGCCTCGGCGTATCACTTCTGCGCCTTCGCCAATCCCCTGGGTCCCAGCCGCACAGGCTGTGATGACCGTATTGGAGTAGCCCTTGAGCCCCAGTATGCGGCTAATCTGTGCCGCAGCCATGTTAGGGAGGATCATCGGGATGAAAAAGGGTGATTCCTTCATCCCACCGCGTTCAAACAAAACATGTGCCTGTTCCTCGGTCGTGGGCAAACCGCCGTTGCCATTGCCCAGCACGACGCCCGACTCCTCTGGAACCATGTTCGAGGCATTCAGGCCCGCGCTCTCTGCTGCCCGTAATGATGCCGCTACACTGAACTGTGCAAACCGCGCCATCCTGCGGGCTTCCTTGGCGTCTATGTAGGTCACGGGATCAAAACTCCGAACCTCACCGGCAATGGTGGTAGGGAACCCAGTAGGGTCTGCCTGGGTCATAGGGCCGATGCCGGATTTCCCTTGAATAAGGTTTGACCAATACTCATCCACGGTCTCACCAAGGGGAGTCATTGCTCCCATACCTGTAACGACCACGCGCTTCCGTTCAGTCACGAGCCTACCTCACCTTTGAAGAAAATCTGATCGCTTGCAACTCGGGATACTCCTCAGCGGGTATCCCCAATAACTTCTCTCTGACCTCGACTGCCGTGAACAATGATCCCGTCGCCAGGACAAGGTCGCCGGGGCCTGCCATTTCCAATGCCTGCTCTAGCCCCTCGTTGACTGAACCACCCCAGTGTACAGGCAGACCCACATCACGGAATTCCTGCATGAGGATATCCATGGGCACTGACCGGGGGTGTCGAGACGTGGTTGCGATTACCTCTGCCGGAGCCAGCTCCGCTAAAGCGGCCACGATACCCGTAAGGTCATGCCCTTGAGAGGCTCCGAAGAGCACAATGCACCGTTCTACCGGAAAATGACGCTGCACTGCCAGAACGAGTTGTTGGGTCGAATACGGGTTGTGTGCGCCGTCCACTACTACTAATGGGCTTTCTTGGAGGACTTCAAGCCTCCCGGGCCAGGTGACCTGCATCAGCCCGTTAAGCGCTCCCTGGTGAGGGACATCCACACTTCGTCCGGCCAGGGCCTCAACGGCAGCGATGGCGCAGACTGCATTCTCTAACTGATGCTCCCCTAGCAGAGGCAGCTTCCCCTGCCATGTCCCGGAGGGGCCGTTCACTTCAAACTCCTGACACTTCAGGTCCCAGGAGCCACCTTGCCACGTGTAGTCCATTGCAGTGTTTACCAGAGTGGCGCCCACCTTGAGGCAGGCCTCTTCAAGAATGGCGATGACGCTGGGCGTTTGTGGCGCCGTTATCACGGTTGCGCCGGGTTTGATGATCCCTGCTTTGTCTCTGGCTATCTCCTCAACGGTGTTGCCAAGGATTGCTGTGTGGTCGAGGCTGATAGACGTGATGACGCAGACCAATGGATCTTCAACTAGGTTTGTAGCGTCCAGAGTGCCGCCCATCCCGACCTCCAGCACCTGAAAGTCCACCTTGCGTTCGGCGAACGCCATAAAGGCCATCGCCGTCAGCACCTCAAACGTCGTCACGTGCTCCGGAGCATCGCCGCCAGCCAGGGCATCCACAGATGTCCATACACTGACCACAGCCTCGGCAAATGAATCTTCGGAGAGAGGGGTTCCGTCCACCTGTATCCGCTCCCGCATGGTATGCAGGTGTGGCGATGTATACAGACCTACGTTGAATCCACAACCTGTGAGGATTGAGGAGATCATGGCTGAAGTGCTGCCTTTGCCTTTTGTGCCCGTCACATGAACCGTTTTGACACCTCGCTGAGGGTTCCCCAGGTGATCCATGAGCATCGCCATACGCGACAGATCATAGCGAGGCCGTTTCCCTGGCGGATCAGTCATTCGCTCAAGGTCAGCAAGGCTTAATACGTGGTGAAGGGCGCTTGTGTAATCCAACGGTACTCCTCAGTACTTCCTGGCTCCGGTAGCTATGCAGGCAATCCGGGGGAAGACAGGGGAAATCATGACCATGTGCGCCCCATTCGAGGCAGGTTCATTTTACCGGAGCCGAGGTTTGCGGTCAATGAACTGGGCATGTTCTTTAACATTGCCCTCAGATACGTTTTACCCTACCCTGGTAGTCTCTGAGGAGGGACAATGGACGACAAAGAGCTCGCGTTTACTCCAGCCTGGCAACTCCGACAGTGGATAGGACAGCGGAAGCTCTCTCCCGTCGAGTTGGTTGAAATGTCCCTACGCAGGATTGAAACGTTGAACCCTAAGTTGAACGCCTTTCTGACTGTTTGCGGCGATGAAGCCCTTGCTACCGCCAAACTAGCGGAGGAACAGATCATCAAAGGCGATGCGCTGGGTGCCCTCCACGGCATCCCTGTCCCTATCAAAGACCTGAACCGCACGGCTGGCATCCGCACAACCAGAGGCTCACT
>CAUZTE010000074.1:0-6809 GCA_963582565.1 Dehalococcoidia bacterium
TCCTTGTTATGTACAATTCGCCTCTTGACGTTGGTTGGCCGTCTCCCTAGGCTACCCATAGCAATCAACACCCCAAAGGAGCATTGCCAATGAAGGTCTTTGCCTTTGATCTGCTTCCCTATGGAGAACACCTCGGCCATTTGAGAGAGGGAACCGAACTTCCGTGGCCACTACCCAAGAAGCACTTTAACCCCAAGGTAGCCGCCCAGACATACGAAGAGCACCTACAGGCGTGGACGTTAATGGACGAGTTGGGTTATGACGGCATCGGCTTCAACGAACACCACACATCGCCCTATGGACTGATGAACTCGCCCAACATCATGGTGGCAGCGGCGGCACAGCGCACCAAGCGGTTGAAGCTGCTGGTATATGGCAACCTGCTCCCCATCCATGACCCGCTGCGCCTCGCAGAAGAACTATCGATGGTGGACTGCCTCTCAGAGGGGCGACTCATCTCCGGTTTCGCTCGAGGCATCCCTCGTGAGCACAACGTTTTCCAGGTGCCTATGAAGGACTCCCGTGCACGGTTTGAGGAGTCATGGGAGATTATCAAACGAGCATGGACAGAGGAGGTTTTCTCCTACGAAGGCAATTTCTGGGCGTACAAAGACGTTGCTATCTGGCCTCGGCCGTACCAGCAGCCTCGCCCGCCTGTTTGGTTGCCGGTAACCGGTAGCAAAGAGACCATCCAGTTCGCGGGAAGGGAGAATTTCCCCATAACGCCGGGGCTGGTACCACACATGGGCGTCCGACACGATATTGTGAACTACTACGCCAAATGCCTCAGCGAGAACGGACATCAGATCACGCCCGATCATCTGATTCTTCCCGCAAATGCCTTTGTTGCTGGTAGCAGAGCTGAAGCTGTGAAGCAGGCCGGGCCGTACTCGTTGTATTTTAGTCAGACGCTGTTCAGCCACGGCAACATCACGGAGGCGTCTTTACAGCAGGATCAGGGCTACATCAACTCAGACGCCTACGATTACGTACAGCCCGAGAATCGGAAGTTCATGGCCGGCAACCGTGAGAGCTACCGGAACATGACCATTGAAGACGTGGAACGTAACGAGGATTTGGCATGGGGAACGTCAAGCGAAGTCCGGGACAGGCTTATAGCAATGGCTGACGAGGTGGGCGCGAATACGTTGCTCATCAGCTTTAACCGTGGCGCTATGCCGGGTGAAATGTTCATGGAGCAGCTGCGGAGGTTTGGTAAGGATGTCCTCCCGGCACTCCAATCCCATGAGGTCAAGACAGTTCCTGTCTCTTAAAGGGGCGCTGAAAGAGAACAACAAAAAGAGGCGACTGCTTTATGGGCAGTCGCCTCTTTTTCTATTGGCGCGGTTAGATGTTTACCTTACCGTCGTCCGCCGGCCTGCTGACTGAAGCAATCGCTACAGTAGACAGGACGGTCGCCGCGCGGCAGGAACGGGACTTGGGTGTCCTGACCGCACTGGGCGCAAACCGCGGGATACATCTGTCGCGGGCCGCGATCGTAACCACCACCACTGGCAGCACGTCGAGCCGAGCGGCAGGTGGGGCAGCGGCGGGGTTCGTTAGTGAATCCCTTCTGCGCGAAATACTCTTGCTCGCCTGCTTCGAATGTGAAATCTGCTCCACACTCTACGCAAGTAAGTGTCTTATCCTCAAAAGCCATCGGTGACCTCCTTTCCTAATAGAATAACCACGGGACCGGTCTCCGATGTATTGAGGCACGTTTGATTTCATAGCGCACATCTTCATTGGGATCGGACCACCACGTAATAACCATAACACAAACGGTCAACGTATGCCAGTGAATTGAACCTTCACACGTACAAATTATGCTAGCATGCATACACTACTATCATGCGTAATAATCGTATTGTTTGGGCAGGGTTTACCCTCACCGCGCTCTTCGCAGGGGCGCTGGAGTTGCTGCGCCATCTCTTTTTCTCCGATGCGCTTTCGGCTGGAGTAACCCATGGCATCGCCGGAGGGAGCCTTGGCGGGGCACTTCTGCTCTTCAGTCTGGGTATGTATGAGATTCTGAACAGATCACAGAGCGAAACGCGAGAGTTGGTTGACCTCCACGTTGGAGCAGAACGAAGAAACACACAGTTTGCCGCTCTATCCGATGCATCGTTTGCAATGACCTCTGAACTCTCCTCTGAGGCAGTGTTCCAACAGGTCATCGACCTGGCGAGGGAGGTTGCCAATGCACGATACAGTGCACTGGCGGTGTTGGATGAGAACGGCCAGGTTGAGGCGTTCCTGACCTCTGGCATCTCTACAGAAGAGCGCTCCCGCCTTGGCCATCCGCCTACCATGCAGCGGGGGTTGCTTGCCGTACCAATGCAGACAGGCAATCTCCTGCGGGTACCGAGCATCGGTGCACACTCGCGCTCTGTTGGTTTTCCTGAGGGACACCCGCCAATGGAACGGTTCCTAGGTGTTCCTGTCGTCTCCAAAGGCAGGACGATCGGCCAACTCTACCTTACCAATGAAGCGTCTGAACCAGAGTTCTCCCCGGAGGACGAGGAGATCATGGTGCTGTTCGCACGTCAGGCCGCCGTGGCCATCCTGTTCAGGGTGGCGATAGTGGCAGGCGCGGGATCAAGGTCAAACCAACGATGGTTGAAGGAGACGTGAGACGTATCGATCTCTCCTTCCATGGCCTGAAGGTAGTTGGACTGCTGAAGCCAGCGAGTCACAACCACGTGACCCTCTGGAACCGTGCACCACTCAAATTGGGGCAGTTCCGGCTGAAGTTCCTTGGGCCCCATGTAGATCCAGACCACCGTGCCAGCCTCTTTGGCCGGGTATGCAGTGATTTCCACCTTGTCCTTGAAGTTGCTCTCGGCAGGCTCTGACGGCATGTCCGTGCAGTTGCCGTCCTTGTCGAACTTCCAACCGTGGTATACACAGCGAAGTCCGCACTCTTCGTTTCGGCCGAAGAACATACCCGCACGGCGATGCGGGCAGTAGAAGTCCATCACGCCAACGTCGCCGTTGGTGTCGCGATAGGCTACAAGGTTCTCACCAAGCACCTTTATTCGCTGTGGGTCACCATCGTTCCCAGGCAGGTCTGACGATAGCAACACTGGTTGCCAGAACCGCCGGAACAGCTCACCCATGGGCGTGCCAGGACCGGTTCGCGTGACCATCTCGTTGTCGGCTTGTGTCAGCATGTCTTTCCTTCTTTCCTCTGTTTTCCTCGCCACACCCCGAGAGGTAAGGCATCATCGATTTTCTACGTGTGATCTAGGACCAGTACGCAAAGCCCATGGCGCAGCCGGTACCTGCAACGGATCGGTAGCAGGGGACGTAGTCCACCATGTGCATGTCCAGCTCTTCAGCTGCACCTGCGGCGGCGAACCAGTTGCGGACTTCTGATGTTCCTGACTGCAATCGCTCCAACGGAAGCGCTCCGATGGCCTTGGTGTTCTTGCCCTCCAGAGCCTTGATGCAATCCTGATCGATCTCTTCGTCGACGACGAAGTGGCCGAATCCGCCGGAACCAAGGACTGCGACCCTCAAATCGTTGTCCCAGGACTCAATGGCCTTACGGACAGATTGACCCAGCTCCCAGCTACGGAGTGGCGTGGGCTGGTTGGGTGGGAAATACGTGTTGATGTGAATGGGCACCGTCTGGGTGATCTTGTCACCCATGAGCCGGTTCCAAACAAAACCGAACGCGTGGCTGATGGACTTTCCCTCGCCAATGGTCCTGGCATGCATTATGTCAAAATCGTCCGTGCTCAGGGACTCGACGATGTGCTTGCCGAGTTTCGCGTGCACCGGATATTCCTTTTCAGGCCTGCTGTAGTAGCCGTCAATAGCCTCCATGGCTGCATCGCGGTTGCCGAAGCTGCGTCGTGAGAAAGGCACCGTGTCGCCCCAGAATACGCACATGGCGGGCATGAAGTCCGCTGAGAACACCTCTGACTGGTCATCGCCAAACATGACAATAACGTCAAGGTTTGCCTTCTCCATCACTTCTGCCAGCTTGCTGATACCGGCCTGGTTGGCCTCATGCCGTGCCTGGAAGACCTCAGAGGTCAGTTGCTTTTCAATACCTGGGTGGGGTTCCTCCAAAAGTTCCTCATAGGTGACGTGTTTCCCATCAGGAATGCGATAGAGGCCCGGGTTACGCTTGTCGCGCTCCGCATAAGTGCCCCACAAATCTCCGGGGACGCTCAGCTGCGGGCTGTGCGATGTCACTATGCCTAAAACAATCTTCGCCATGTCTTTCTCCTTCAGTCGAGTACTGTCCGGGTGCCCGATATTGCACCATCAACAGTTGGGGCGTTAGCTCTTACGAGTCGACATATGAGGAGATTAGATGAGGGATGGCAAAGCCAACAGGGTAATTAGGCCCAGAGGTGCGGGGCCATGTGGCCCCTATATGAACAATATTTGGTGGGTCTGTAGGTGGCCATTAGGCAGGTCACTAGCTCACTTGCCGCATCCGCTAGGGAGCAGACACGTTAACCAGATTTGGCCAAACGTGCTTTAAAGGAGCCCCGCCAGCCGGGAGAAAGGGCTGGTATTTTGAGGGCACGTCGCGCATCATCTAAATTCTTTTGGTCAAAGTACAGGAGGTTGCAGACTTCACGGACGCTCATGGCTTCCGGGTCGGAACTCATCAACTCCACGGTGTCTCCAGCGCTCACAGCGCCTTCCTCCACCACCCGGAGATAGAAGCCAGTGCGACCGCTGCCCAGGAACTGCTTTGGGAACTCCGGTAGACCTATGACGTGGGCCAGCTTGAAGCAGGGCACCCTTGGCTGCGTCACGACGACAGTTGCCGCACCGATCTTGAACTCGTCGCCGATGTGTGCGTTGTCTTCGGTCAGTCCTTCGAGGGTCAGGTTCTCCCCGAACAGTCCGAAGGTGAAGTCGTCACGGCCCAACTCCGTCTGCCAGTAGCCATAATGCTCACTTGGGTACACGTATGCAGCCCGGTGTGGCCCCCCGTGCGCTCGCAGGTCGGCTTGCTCGTCGCCATCGAAGTCCAGTTCGCGCAACATGATGGAACCGTCCACAGGGCGTTTGAAGATGCCGGTGGAGACCATCTTCCCATCGATTTCGACGACCTGTGGTTTGGAAACGTTGACGGATAAGACTTTCATCACCAGGGCACGCCCTGGACCCATGCTACCTGACGGTTACCTCCGGACAATCCATTCATCCTTCTACCCCTCCAGGTAATCTGGGCGATACCCTCGACCCAACGCTCCTGATGGTTATTACCACAGTTCCGTATCAATTTGGGTTACTGGTTTTTATGATTACCCGTTCCCCCGTGAGCTAGGCAGGCAATGCCTGTTAGTCGTAGACAGTTGACGCATAGGATTCAGGGTCTATGAAGACCTCAATGACGCTGGGACCGTCAAGGTTCATGCCCCACGCCAAAGCGTCTTGGAGCGATGCTTCATCAGTGACGGCGCGACATGGCACTCCAAAGTAGTCGGGCGGCGACGTGGGTGGGTCTCCCAAAAACGCCCCGCCAATCCCAAACCCCTTGCCCTGTTGTTTGAGCTTGATGAGGCCCAACCAGCCATCGTTCAGGACAATGATGGGCAGCGGCAGGTTCAAGCGTCGGGCCACGTTCAGCTCTCCCACCGTCATCTGGAAGCAGCCATCGCCAACGACGCCGACTACTTGTTTATCGGGCTGGGCGAGCTTGGCGGCAATGGCCCCAGGTATGCCGAAGCCCATGGACGACCACCCGTTGGTAGAGATGCATGTCTTCGGCACGTCTGTCCGCCACTGGCTGGCAATCTGGTGTGTGTGCGCTCCAACGTCGTAGGCCAACACACCATCGGTGGGGAGCCTCTCGCGTAGCGCGTCCAGCACGCGATGCGCGCTCAACATCTCAGTGTCCGGCCTCAAAGCGCTGTCGAGTTCTGCACGATGGGTCGCCCATGCTTCCATCGACCACCCGTTAGGCACAGGTGGCAACTCAGCCATGCCTCGAATCGCCGCGTCCATGTCGCAGAGCATCTGAACGCCGGCCACATCGGCCTTTTCTGTGGCGATATGGATGACGGGGATGTCAGCAACCCATTCTTCGTAGTTGATTTCGATGGGGTCGTAGCCCACGGCGATGATCAGGTCGGCTTCATTGATGAACCGCTGCACGTTGGTGCGTCGCGCGCGACCCAGCACGCCAGTCCAGTTGGGATGGCTTTCCGGCAGCCAACCCTTGGCATGCATAGTGGAGATGAACGGGATGCTCTGTCGCTCCACAAAAGATAGGAGCGCGTCTGCAGCGTTGGTGCGCGTGAACCCCAACCCCGTCATCATCAGCGGCTTACTGCTTTTCGCCAACGCTGCAGACACAATGCTGACCATTTCCGTTACGAAAGATGTGTCTAAGACTAAAGCCGGGGTGGTAAAGGTGGAAGGGACGGCCTCCGCTTCTCCTACATCCTCCGGCAGGTCAATGTGTACGGGGCCGGGTGTCTCGGCACAGGCAATAGACAGCGCTTCTGCAAGCGTCGCCGCAACGTTGTCGGCACGCAGGGGAAGCGTGGCTTTGGTGATCGGCGCGAAGAGCGCATGGTGATCGATGCGCATCTGGATTCGTCGATCAAGCCAGGGCGTCGGCACGTTGCAGGTGATGGCGATGACCGGCGCGCCGTCCAGCCAAGCGCAGCCTACGCCCGTAGCCATGTTGGTAGCTCCGGGGCCAAGGGTTGAGAGACAAACACCGGGAATACCCGTGAGGCTCCCAACGGCAGTAGCCATGAAGCCAGCCGAGGTCTCATTGGCGGTGAGCACGTACGTGATTGAGGTCTTCTCCAGGGCGTTGATGAGGG
>CAUZTE010000075.1:0-6588 GCA_963582565.1 Dehalococcoidia bacterium
GAGGGCCTATGTCCGGGTCACCGAACCAGAACAGCATCATCGTGTAAAACAGCGTGAGTGACAGCGTGGCGAGCAGGATGACCAATACCGCAAAGAACTTCCCTATCACAATCTCAAAATCACGGATAGGCGAGGTCATAAGCAGTTCCAGGGTCCCCAGTTTTTGCTCCTCTGCCAATAATCTCATGGTCAATGCGGGAGACCAGAGGATGAAGACAGTGGTGCTGGGCTCAAGCCAACCCCGAATGCTTGCCTCCGGGAACGTTGTGCTGATGCTCTGCACAAACAGATAGCCCGTAATCGCAAGGAATACCCCTGCAATAATGTATGCCATTGGGGATGTGAAATAGGTTTTAGTTTCTTTCCAGAAAATTGCCCAGGTATTTCGCCATGTCGATTGAAGAAATGGGACAACCCCTGACATTGAGAGCTTTGGTACGGCTACGGATGATACGTTCTTCATAGCCTATGCGTCCTCATGCTCTTCACCACCGGTCAGTTCCAGGAATATCTCTTCAAGACTCATTGGGACAACGCTCAGTTGCAATAGGCCCCAACTGTTGTTGACCACCATTGTTGCAACGGCTTCACGGACATCGTTTCCAGATGCTGACTCAATGTTGTAGCGGGAGCCTGTGGCGGTTTCGATATGCCTTGCGCTGGTCACACCAGGAATATCCCGAATGGCCTTAATGACCTCCGCGCTCGGCCCCCTGATATCCGCCTGTACCTGCTCCGTTCCTCGAAGCCTGACGGCCAGGTTGTCCGGCGTATCCTCTGCCACGATGTTGCCCTCATTGATGATGATGACGCGATCGCACGTGGCGCTGACTTCCGGCAGGATGTGGGTGCTCAACAGCAGGGTCTGCTCCTGCCCTAGTTCCTTGATCAACTGTCGGGTTTCCACTACCTGGATCGGATCGATGCCCACAGTAGGTTCGTCAAGGATCAACACTTCTGGTTCATGCAGTATGGCCTGGGCCAGCCCGGTGCGCTGCCGATACCCCTTTGATAGCTTGCTGATGAATGACTTTCGATAATCACCAAGCTTCACGCGCTCAATAGCATTGTCAATACGGATCTTCAGGCGGTCCTTGCGCATTCCACGTATGGTGCCAAGGAACCTGAGATAGTCCTCTACCGTCATGTCCGTGTAGAGGGGAACAGTCTCAGGCAGATAGCCGATGTGGCGTCTAGCATCAAGCGAGCTGGTCATCGTATCGAACCCAGCGATGCTGGCACTCCCGCTAGACGGTGGCAGATACCCGGTCAGGATGCGCATAGTCGTAGTCTTCCCGGAACCGTTAGGCCCGAGGAATCCGACGACTTCACCCTTTTTGACCTCGAACGAAATGTCGTCCACTGCCAGGTGATCTCCGTAGTATTTAGTGAGGCCTTTGACCTCTATCATTAGTTCAGGCATCAAATATCCCTTGCATAAGCTCGAGCGCTATACATCGCCTAACGCTCGTCTGACAGCGCTACAGTATAGCGACCTTAACCGTTTCTAGCTACCTTCTGAAGCGTCCATGTTCATGTACGCTTCATTTCGCCGCATGGATGCAGTTAGTTCACGGAGATAGGAAAGGTCAAAAAATCAACCTGTTCCCACTCAAACACCTCGAATTTTATATCTTCAGGTACTTCAAAAACCATCCACCCAGTGATGTTGAAGTCCTGTGGAAGATCTGACGGTCCCCAAAGGAAGGGTGTGAATCTGGCCGTGTCGGCTGGATCGGATGAGAGCAGTTGCCGTTGTTCATACGGGTTGATCGGGAAGGCTTTCTCCCTATCGATAGACTCCAGCAACGCAGACTTCTCATCAACGAAGAGGGACAGTCTGCCGGAGCGAGTGTTCCAGATGGTCACCCGGGCAGCAACCAGTTCATGGCCATCGGCAGGAGGACCTACGCTGTAGTACAGGCCATCCGTATCCCGGTAGTTCAACTCATCAACTTGCTGCACATCACTGATGTTCATGGTCAGTCCTCTGCCAGCAAGCGTGACGCCGTCAAAGCCGTCTGCATCATCCGAACATGCTGCGACAAGCAGCAATGTCAACATGGTCACTACCAGTACCAAGAGTCCTGTTCTTCTTTGTTTCATTAGTTCCTGTTGCCTTTACTTGGATACTGGATTTGCGATTTAGGCAATGTAAATTGCAGCTTCTGTTGATGAACCGACATTTCACACACAACGCGCATAACAATACAGCAGATGTCCCAATGATGCACGTGCCAATTCGTACTACGCGCGATGAGGGCTAAAGGATGGTAACTCCCGCAAACGCTTCACAACCGTTGGAAGCGTCTCTAAAAAGTAATCGATGTCTTCGTCTGTGGTCTCCCGCCCCAGGGTGACGCGAAGGCTGCTCCTGGCGATGTCTGCCGGGAGCCCTATAGCCGTCAGCACGTGGGACGGTTCCAGGGACGCCGTTGAGCAGGCACTACCGCTGGAAGCGTAGACGCCTTTGAGGTCCAGCCCCAGCAGCACGGGCTCCGCTTCCAAACCGGGGAAGCAGACATTCACGTTGTTATCCAAGCGTTTGTTTGGGTGGCCGTTCAACACGGTTCCCGGCACCAACTCCGGAATCGCTGCGATGATTCGGTCGCGCAACGCACGGCAGTGGGCCGAGGTGGCAGCTCGCTCTTGTTCGGCGAGCTTGAGTGCCATTACCGTCCCCACGATGCCCGCGATGTTCTCTGTCCCGGAACGTCGCTCCCGTTCCTGACCGCCGCCCATGAGCAGCGGGACGAAGGGGGTGCCACGTTTCACGTAGAGTATCCCAACGCCTTTGGGGCCGTGGAACTTGTGGGCCGAAAGGCTCAGCATGTCCACGCCAAGCTCTTTCACCGAGAGGTTCAGGTACCCGGCTGCCTGCACTGCGTCCGTGTGGATGAGGATGGTTCGACCCATCTCCTCGGCACGCGCTCGCACAAGGCGCGAAATTTCCTTAATCGGCTGCACACTGCCGATCTCATTGTTGGCGTACATGATGCTCACAACCACGGTCTGGTCAGTCACTGCGGCGGCGACAGCCTCCGGGTCGACTAAGCCATCCGAATCGACAGGGACGTAGGTGGTCTCAAACCCGAAGCTCTCCAACTGGTGGCACGCGTGGAGGACTGCATGGTGCTCTATGGCTGTTGTGACGATGTGGTTGCCGGTCTGCTTTAAAGCAAAAGCGCCGCCTTTGACCGCAGCATTATCGGACTCTGTGCCGCCGCCGGTGAACACCACCTCGCTGGCTCGACAGTCCAACACCTTGGCTACGACCTCACGGGATGCCTCCAGCGCCTTACGAGCCTGCTGGCCCATAGTGTGGATGCTGGACGGGTTGCCAAAGACTTCAGTGAAATAGGGAAGCATCGCCTCTAAAGCCTCTGGCCTCAGTGGCGTGGTTGCCGCATGGTCAAGGTAAACTGTATGTTGTCCGCTGTCTTCCACTATTCCCCCGTATCTCTATCGTGCTGAACCCGTATATTCTAGCATGGGTACAGCTTCAAACTACATTCCCAGGTCCTGTCGAGTCTTCATGTAGCGTTCAATCTCGCTTTTCGTGACCGCCCCAACAACCCTCTCGCCTTCCACCACAAGAACGGCAGGCGGAGGATTATCGTCTTCAAAATCATCCAGCAAATCCACTACCGCCGTGGTTTGCTCCACCCACGGGAGGGCGTCCATAGCAGTCATGGCCTGTGCTGCAGTGTTAGTGCTCCAAAGAGCCTTGGGCATGTCTCTAATCGTCTGAAGGTGGATAACGCCTATCGGGCTCGATTCATCGCTGACGATGAAACACGTCTTACCCTGCACCAGGGCGTAATGCTCCACAACGTCCGACACGAGCGTATCTCCATCAACTGTGACACAACTTGCCTCGGAAACTTGCCCGGCCGTCACCCCCGCGTAGCGGTCACGCTGGCGAACTTCTTTAATCGTCGCGCTGGCTGCAGAGAACAGAAACACGCCAATGAGTACGCTCCACAACCGGAGAGGCTCTTCGGAGAGAATGGCCCAGCTGATACTCCCCACCACAGAGACTCCAGCAAGGGCCTGGCCCAATCGTGCGGCGATGCCGGTAGCGAGTCGGTAATTGCCGGTGATGCCCCAGATGATCGCGCGGAGAACCCGTCCGCCATCCAGCGGGAACCCGGGCAGCAGGTTGAAAACGCCCAGCGCCAGGTTGGTCCAACCCAGGGTCAGCGCGACGATGTAAACGGAGTTGTTCCAGTCAAACGTGATGTAGGCGACGCCCATCAACACACCGCCCAGGGCAATGCTCAGCAGCGGCCCTGCAACAGCGATGATGAACTCCACCCAGGGTCGGCGCGCCTCGTGGGCGATGTTTGAGACCCCGCCGAAGACGAATAACGTGATGCCTCGGACGGGGATACCGCGTGTGGTGGCAACAACGCTGTGCGCAAGTTCATGGGCGAGGACGGAGCCGAAGAAGAGCAGCCCTGTCATTCCCGCAAGGAGCCATGTCTGGCCGGGGCTCCATCGGGGGAACTCAAGGCTGAACTGGCTTTTTAGGAGGAAGGTGATGAGGGCGATGACAATGAACCAACTGGCGTTGATGCCCACGGGGATGCCGAAAATCTTACCGAGTCGTATTGTGCTTCGCATCCCGTGCCCCTGACGCTATAGCGTATCGCCTACTTCAGCGTAGCACAGAACCAAGAGGTTGAAGCCCTACCAGTCTATGGTTCCGGCTGCCAGCTTCTTCATGATCGACTTCGCTAAGAACGCCTTTCGGTGCACCTCTGCCGAGTACAGGCGTGTGGCCATTCGTGGTCTGCGCTGCGGCGTCCTGGGGTTCAGTTGTTTGGATCCCACTGAGAACGTCCACCAATTCCCGGCGTAGGTCGCTATTGCCTGGGCATAGCAATCTGCGATGGGGAAGGCAGCTTTCAAGCGGTTGTGAACTCCTGTAACAAACTCGGCATGGAACATCAAGGACTCCGACTGCGTGACGAAGAGTCCGTTTTCGGTCAATGCTTCTGCTGCAGCCTTGTAGAAATCCCCGGAGAAGAGGTTCTCTGCTGGGCCAATAGGGTCCGTAGAGTCAACGATGATGGCATCGTATTTCCTGGGTGGGTTTTGCACGTGCTTAATGCCGTCGGTGAACACCACTTCCGCACGCGGGTCTTCAAACCCTGAACGCAGGGTTGGAAAGTACTCTCGGCTGACAGCGACCACTCGTTCGTCTATCTCCGCCAGGGTGACGCTCTCAACGCCCATGTGACGCAGCACCTCTCGCATCGAAGCGCCGTCCCCTCCGCCGATGATGAGCACATGCTTGGGGTCAGGATGGGTGTGCAGCACGGGGTGAACCAGCATCTCGTGGTAGAAGAACTCGTCGCGCTCCGTCAGCTGGACAACGTCGTCCAGAATCAGCATCCTCCCGAAGTACGGGTGCTGGCGTATCTGGATGTCCTGATACTTGGAGGTCTCCCGATGGAGCAGCGCAGTGTTTGGATAGGTGTAGACGATGGGAGCAAAAGGGTCATGTTCCTTGAAGTCGTATCGTGACATGGCTATGCCAGGACGACCGAAGGGATTCGGACGCCATTGAAGGTGGATGCGTACGCCGTTGTGTAGGCACCGCCGGGGGTGATGAGCACTTTGTCACCGACAGCCATATCTGGCAGTGCTATGTCCTTGGCGACGACATCAAAGCTGTCGCAGGAAGGCCCAGCGACGACCCACTTCACGGTTTCGCTTCCGTTCTTTTCGAGGGGAGTGAAGATGTAGGGGATATTGCCCACCGATTCCATCAAGCCGTTGAACACGCCCACATCAAGGTACAGCCAGTTCTCACCATCGCGTCCGGCCTTGCCCACCACGGAGCCCACAAGCGCACCCGAGTCGGCGACAAGCGCACGCCCCGGTTCGGCTTCAAGCACAATGTCCGATGGAAACAACTCGGCAACACGCTTGAACACGATGTCATAAATGGCCTCAACCGATGGGGCATCCACGCCATGGTGGGCGGGGAAGCCGCCGCCGATATTTAACAGCTTGAGGTTGACTCCGCCTTCTGCCACCTGACGCCATACATCAGCCGCTCGCTCAAGCGCTGCATGCCAACTCAGGACGCCCTCGCACTGCGAGCCCACGTGGAACGTGACGCCGGCAGGGTTCAGGCCAAGGTCTCGTGATTGGAGGAGCAGCGTAGCCGCTTCCTCAGGCCCCACGCCGAATTTGTCTGTCAGCGGCCAGGAGCTTTCAAGGTTTTCAACGGTCAGCCGAACAACCACGTCAGAGCCAGGAGCCAACTTGGCAATCTTCTCTGCCTCTGTCACGGAATCAAAGACGAACTGGCGTCCGCCATGTTGGTACATCTTCTCAATGAATCCGGGTGTCTTGATGGGGTTGCTGGTAATGATCTTCTTGGGGTCCACGCCCAGGTTTAGAAGCAAGTCCAGTTCCGCGGTGGAGGATATCTCGAAACCCATTCCGGCATTTGCAACAAGCAGAACGATCTGAGGGTCAGAGTTGGCTTTCACCGCGTAGAAGACGCCGCAGTCTTTGGCATGCATTAGGAAATCCTCAACCCTGGATTGAAGGGCAGCACGGTCCATGAGA
>CAUZTE010000076.1:0-6574 GCA_963582565.1 Dehalococcoidia bacterium
AGACGCGACATTCTGACATAACGATTATTCCTGGCGATTCATAAACACCTGGGAGGGCTTCCATGGCAACCAGCACCGGCAATGACACGTACAAAGTAATTGGCACAAGACCTATCAGGCACGATGGCGTAGACAAGGTCACGGGTAATGCACGGTTCAGCAACGATGTGAACATGCCTGGTCTGATCTACGGCAAGATGCTACGCAGCCCTCACAGCCACGCAATCATCAAGTCGATCGATACAAGCAAGGCAGAGGCGCTGGACGGGGTGAAGGCTGTTGCTACATCAGCTGACATGCCGCAGCTGTCCGGACTGGTTGAAGACCTGGTTGAAGGCTCTTTGCACAACTTTGGATTCATGAGCAACAACATCCTTGCGAAGGACAAAGTGCTCTACAAAGGCCACGCCGTTGCCGGTGTAGCTGCTATGACTGCCCAGATTGCGGAAGCCGCACTGGAGTTGATAGACGTTCAGTACGAGGTGCTCCCTACGGTGACGGATGCCCGCGAGGCGATGAAGCCTGGCGCAACGATCCTGCACCCGCGGTTGGTCAGCATGTCGAACGCCGCGCTGCGACCCGGTGGTTATCGCAAAGAAGGCGAAGCCGGTGAAGAGACGAACATCGCCAACCACTTCGAGTTCAGCCTTGGCGACATCGAGCAGGGGTTCAAGGACGCTGACGTGGTTGTGGAGCGGGAGTTCCATACATCACCGGTGCATCAGGGCTACATCGAACCGCATGCCGCTACAGCGCAGTGGAACGCCGACGGCAAGCTGACCATCTGGTCGAGCAGCCAGGGCCAATTCATGGTGCGAGAGCAGACAGCGCGGATGCTGGACATCCCCATCTCTCAGGTGAAGGCAGTCCCCATGGAAATTGGGGGTGGGTTTGGCGGCAAACTGCTGGTCTACCTGGAGCCGGTAGCGGCTATTCTCTCTAAAAAGTCCGGCCATCCGGTGAAGATCGCAATGAGCAGGGCAGATGTGCTTGAAGCGACGGGCCCCACGGCTGGCGCTCACATCACAGTCAAGATGGGCGCAACCAAAGATGGGAAGATCACCGCAGGCGAAAGCCGGTTGGTCTATGAAGCCGGCGCATACCCTGGTTCCCCGGTGTCCGGTGCGTGTCAGTGCATGTTTGGACCCTACGTCGTCCCTAACGGTTATCTAGAGGGGTTCGACGTGGTTGTGAACAGGCCTAAGAGCGCAGCTTATCGCGCACCCGGAGTTCCGGTTGGTGCCTTTGCTGTGGAGACGGTGGTGGATGAACTCAGTGAGAAGCTGGGAATGGACCCGCTCTCGTTCCGTGAATTGAACGCCGCGCGTGAAGGCGAACGCAGAATCACCGGGCCGCTTTACGGCAGCGTGGGCATGGTAGAGACCACCCAGGCTGCTCAGACTGGTTCCCACTACAACACAACGCTTGACGGGAAGTATCGCGGCAGGGGTGTGGCAGCGGGATTCTGGGGGAACGGCTCGGGCCCATCCAGCGCCACAGCCAGCGTGAATCCTGATGGGACAGTAAGCCTCGTTGAAGGTTCGCCGGACATCGGAGGCTCAAGAACATCGGCGTCGATGCATGTTGCAGAGGTGCTTGGGATACGAGCTGAGGACGTTAAACCAATGGTAGGAGATACCGACTCCGTTGGCTTCACATCCAACACAGGCGGCAGCTCCGTGACGTTCAAGACGGGGTGGGCATGCTACACAGCGGCCAAGGACATCAAACAACAGATTATTGAGCGGGCCGCCAAGGAATGGGAAGTCTCCCCCGATGATGTGGAATACGAAGATGGCGTGGTCAAGCACAAGTCTGACAACGCATTGACCAAGACCTTCAAAGAAATGGCAGGCCAACTGAATGCAACGGGCGGACCGATAGTCGGTCGAGCGACAGTCAACCCTCGCGGGCAGGGAGCTTCCTTCGCGGTCCACATCGTCGATGTTGAAGTCGATCCTGAGACGGGCAAAGTGAGCATCCTGCGGTATACGGCAGCACAGGACGTGGGCCAGCCCATCCACCCCAGCTATGTTGAGGGGCAGATTCAAGGCGCAGTGGTACAGGGTATCGGCTGGGCGTTGAACGAAGAGTACGTGCTTGATGACGACGGGAAGATGCTGAACGCCAGCTTCCTGGACTATCGCATGCCCATCTCCCTTGATGTGCCGGAGATTGAGACGCTGCTGGTCACTGTACCCAGCCCGGGCCACCCTTACGGCGCACGGGGCGTGGGTGAGGTGCCGGTGGTGCCACCGATGGCAGCGATAGCCAATGCAATATACGCAGCTACGGGCGTTCGGATGACTGAACTGCCGATGACGCCGGGGCGAGTGTATAAGGCCATGTCTGAACGCAACGGAGCGTAAGCGTTCTCTAGAGCACTAAGGACATGCCGCCATCGACAACGATGACCTGACCACGGATCATGGCCGCATCCTCACTACAGAGGAAGGCAACGGTCTTGGCCATGTCCTGTGGCGTGAGAAGCTGATTGCCAGGGGTCTTCGACTTCGCGATATTCAGCATATCGTCGGCGTTAGGGAAGTGCTCTAGGGCTTCCGTGGCCACGTAGCCGCCAGAAACAGCGTTCACCGTGATCCCCAAGGGAGCCAGTTCCACTGCCAGGTAGCGGGTCACCGCTTCCAACCCGGCTTTGGATACGCCTACTGAGAGGTAGAGCGGCAACACTCGACCTGAACCCAGGCTGCTGATGTTCACCACACGCCCACCCTCTTTCATGAGCGGCACTGCGGCTTGTGTACAAAGCCAGGGTGCTTTGGTGTTGATGTTCATGGTCCAGTCCCAGTGCTTCTCCTCAAGTTCCATCGCAGAACGTTGTACGCCGGAAGCTGCGTTGTTGATGAGGATATCCAGGTGCCCAAACTCGCCACTGACTGCCTTGAAGAGTTTCTTCACTTGCGCGGATTCAGCTAGATGGGCCGTGACCCGTATGCATCGCACCCCAAGGGCTTCAATCTCGGCCTGCGTGCTACGGGCTTCCTTGTGGTTGCGGAAGTAGTTGATGGCAACGTCAGCGCCGCGGGAAGCAAGCTCTATTGCAATGGCTCGGCCAATGCCCCTTGAGCCGCCGGTCACCAATGCGACTTTCCCTGCGAGTGGTTTGGAATCGTTTGAAGTGATCATCGGTGTTAGGAAATCACCAGGCCACCATCGACTGCGATGGCTTGACCGGTGACATAACTTGCGGCATCGGAGGCGAGGAAGCCAACCATACCCGCAATCTCTTCCGGATAGCCGAATCGTCCGATGGGCACCCTGTCCATGATGGCTTGCTTCAGGTCTTTGGGCAGGTCTTCCACGATGTCTGTCTCAACGTACCCCGGCGCAACGCAATTGACCGTGATGTTGCGTGACCCTACTTCTTTGGCGATACTCTGCGTGAACCCGACCATGCCAGCTTTGGCTGCGGCGTAGTTGGCCTGTCCGGAATTCCCACGCAGTCCCACAACAGAACCGATGTTGATGACTCGCCCCCAACGGCTTCTGATCATAGTACGGATTGCCTCTCTTGTGCAGAGGAAGATGCTGCGAAGATCAAGGTCAATGACAGAATCCCAATCTTCGTCGGACATACGCATCAAAAGGGAATCGCTGATGATTCCTGCGTTGTTCACAAGGATCTCCACAGGCCCAAGGGACTCTGTCGTCTCCGCAAAGATGCGCTCTACATCGTCGCGCTTGGTCACATCGCCCTGAACCGCTACAGCGGAGCCACCAGCGTCCTCGATGATCTTGACCACCTCGTCAGCAGCGGACCGGTTGCTTATATAGTTCACAGCAACCCTGAGGCCTTGGCTTGAAAACTGCAGGGCTATTGCCTTACCAATGCCTCTTGAGCCACCGGTGATTAGGGATACTCGTCCTTCTGATGCCAAGCTCTATCTCCGAAAATGATTTGGGGCGGTTGCTGTTAAGACTATGCCGCAACACTGGCACGAATTGCTGCCAACTCGTCCTGCATCTTGGCGTTCAAGGAAAGTTCATCGAGGCGTTTGGCTGTTGCAATCGCTCCAGCAATACCGGAGGCGCGTGCCCTTCCGTGGCCGACAATGACGTTTCCTTTGATGCCGAACAACGGGCCTCCACCGGTATGCTCGGTGCGGTTCAGGAGGTCATAAACGTCCTTGCTTACCGCGCTGGCATCGGCTTCAGAGACCAGGCCGCTGAGCCGTTGCTTCAGGTACACAGACATCGTTTCGCCGATGCCTTCAAAGGCCTTCAAAATGATGTTGCCGACGAATCCATCGCAGACGATGACATCGGCCGTGTTCACTGCCAGGTCATGGCCTTCTACGTTACCCACGAAGTTGAGGCCGCTCTCCTGGAACACAGGGAACGCCTCTTTTGTCTGCTTGTTGCCCTTGGTGTCCTCTGATCCGACGCTGAGCAGGGCAACCCGTGGGTTTTCCACATCAAGGTATGTTCTGGCGAACGCTACGCCCAGAGCTGCGAAGTTGATGAGTTTTGTGGGGTTACAGTCTATACTGCTGCCCAACTCTATCAACACGGTGTTTGGAGCCAATCCGTACATGGGGCCGCCAAGGCCCGGTCGCTCAATCCCCGGCATCATGCCAAGGCCGAAAGCACTGGCAGCCATTGCCGCGCCGGTGGAGCCCATGCTGACGAATGCGTCTGCCCGCCCCTCTTTGACCAATGCAACACCTACGATGGCTGAGGCCTTGGGTTTCGCTCGGAGGGCTTGTAGCGGAGACTCACCGTCTCTGATGACATCTTCTGACTCAACAATCGTGAGCGGCAGGTCCTGTGCGGAGTGCTTATCGATCTCGGCTTGAATCTCCGCCCGGTCCCCTACGAGGAACACTTCGATACCCCCGGCTGCTACAGCGTTGACCGCGCCAAGGACGGTTTCCGAGGGACCAAAATCCCCACCCATAGCATCCAGTGAAACGCGAAAGGGTTGTGTGGATGCACTGGCCATTGAATCCTCCAGGAGGTTTGTAAGATGACGCCCACGCGGGCATAGCTGATTATACGGATTTAAACCGGAGTAAATCAAGGAACTACAAGGTCTGCATACGGTGGTTTACGCAGGATCCATCGCTTGTTGGGTTGCTACGCCCATCGTTCGGATCTGATTGCTTAGAAGAGCGACTATCAAGGCGAAGGCAGCGACGACCACTCCTCCTAGGGCGATAGCGAACTTTGGGTCTACCCAACCTGCTACCAACCCTGCCTGAAAAGCCCCTAAGGGAAGAAGACTCCATGTGAGGCTGTAGATGCTGAACACCCTACCCCTGAGATGATCTGGAACCAACGCCTGCAACGTGGTCTGCACCATGACCATGTAGAACGTGACTGCCGCTCCGCCAAGAAAAAGCATGGCCAGCGACCAGTAATAGTTGGTGGAATAGGCAAAGAGGATAATGGAGATACCGAACGTAATAGCCCCTAGTATCAAGAGGTACCCTTTCCGCCGGGATTTGCTCAGAGTTGCAGCCACTACCGCCATAACAAGGGCACCAGCTCCGCTGACGGCGTGCATCTCGCCCAAACCGTCCGGGCCTACTTTGAGTACGTCTGTTGCAAAAACCGGCAGTAGAAAGACGTAAGACATCCCGAAGAAGCTGTTCAGGAAGGTCATTCCGATGAGGAAGGCAAAAACCCTGTTGTGGATCACATAGCCTATCCCCTCGCCCATGCTTTGTAAGACGTTGCCTGCCTTTGCACGGACGATGGGTGGCACGTGGATGGCTGCCATAGCCATTACCATGACACCAAAGGTGCCTGCAGCGAAATAGAGGGCAATCCCTGCATCACTGTATTTGATAAGCAATCCGGCTATTAGCGGCCCGATCACGCGGGTCCCCTGCCAAACAATGGCGTTCAGTGCTACGGCGTTCATCAAGTCTTTGCGGTCGATCAGGTGAGGGTAGAGGGCTTGTCGAGCAGGGTTGTCGAAAGACTGAACGCCGGCAATCAGGAACGAGAGGAGCAAGACGTGGCCGAGACCAGCGATCTCAAAGAACACCAGGGTGGCCAATATCGCTAGCAGCACACCAATCATGCCCTGGACGATCATGATCAGGATTCGCTGATCAAAGCGATCTGCAACAACGCCACCGAACAGGTTGAGAATGACCGTGGGTGCCGCCATGACGATACCGAGATACGCCAAAGAGGAATACTCTCCGGTGAGGTCCCACACCAACCAGGCCTGGAGGACAATGAGCATTTGGAAGCCGGTGACGGAGACAAGGAGCCCGAAGAAGTAGAATCGGTAGTTACGATGATGAAGCGCAGCAACGGCGGACGAGAGGCGCTCTTTCAACGAGGGCTTAGCTTTCATATGGTCTTGGACTTCCATGCGCGCCTCGTATCGGTTTAGCTTCTAGGAGTCTGAGGATTCCCCTTCCGATGGTGAGCCAGTGGGTGAATAAATGCCATGATATTCGCTGGGCAAGAGGTCGGCAACACGGCCCATGACCGTGTCCATCATGGCAGAAAGTTTGTCGGCATCCAGCTTTTCCTTGGTGTTCGGCAGGGTGAAGGGTTTTCCTATGTTCACGGTAAGGTCACCTGTTGGGTACAT